>CAZWWF010000229.1:0-1563 GCA_964636805.1 uncultured Zetaproteobacteria bacterium | reverse complement strand
ATCAGGTATCCGATATGCCGTTGGAAGAAGCCATTCCCGATCCGGAAGAGCGCCGGCGCGTGGCATCGCATGCCATTGTCGTGAAACGCCTCAAACCGCTCCCGATTGAAGCAATCGTACGTGGTTACCTGATTGGCTCCGGCTGGAAAGAATATCAGAAGCGGGGATCCGTCTGTGGCATCGAACTACCCTCAGGGCTGCGGTTGGCCGACCGGTTACCACAACCAATTTTTACACCCTCGACCAAAGCTGAGGCAGGCGAACATGACGAGAATATTGATTTTGAACGGATGTGCGACCTGATCGGCACCGCGTTAGCCGAGCAGGTTCGTCAGATAAGCCTGTCTCTGTATAAAGAAGCTGCGACTTTCGCACTGGAGAAAGGTATCATCATTGCCGACACCAAATTTGAATTCGGGCTTGATAAGGATAATACGCTCTATTTAATTGATGAAGTGCTGACACCGGACTCCTCGCGTTTCTGGCCGGTATCCGAATATCAGCCCGGCATCAGCCCGCCCAGCTTTGATAAACAAATTGTTCGTGACTGGCTGGAAACACAGGACTGGGACAAAAAAGCGCCCGCACCTGAACTGCCGGACAGTATTAAAAACAGAACGGCGGAAAAATACCGCGAAGCGCTGGAGCGCCTGACCGGTTCGGCTTAATCCGGGCTGTTCATACTCATGCCGGTTCCTGACATATTATGGCCTGTTGCAGCGATTCTGACCGGTATTCTGTTGCTGGTCTGGAGTGCTGACCGTTTTGTGGACGGGGCATCGTCTGTAGCCAGAAACCTGCGTGTGCCACCGATGGTGATCGGATTGACGATCGTCAGCATCGGCACCTCATTACCTGAAATGATTGTTGCTGCCATGGCCGCTCTGGATGCAAATCGTGATCTCGGTATCGGCAATGCCATTGGTTCCAATATTGCCAATATCGGGCTGGTGTTGGGGGTTACGGCGTTAATCATGCCGCTGGCCGTTAAGTCTATAACATTGCGCAGAGAAATGCCGGTGCTGTTTCTGGTGACCGCGTTTGCATTTGCACTGATGTCTGATGGTGAACTGGATTTTTTCGACGGCGTGATGCTGCTTACAGGGCTTATTCTCATGCTGATCTGGATTGCCCGTATCGGACTGAAGGACAGGCATGATCCTCTGGTAGAGGAATTTACAGAATCCATTCCGGATCAAATGAGTATGCGACAATCCGTTTTCTGGTTCATGGCTGGTCTGCTGGTGCTCATGGCAAGTTCCCGCATCGTGGTATGGGGCGCAGTGGAAGTCGCCCATGCTCTCGGCGTCAGTGATCTGGTGATCGGCTTAACCATTGTGGCGATTGGTACCAGTCTGCCGGAGCTGGTCGCATCAATTACCAGTGCACTGAAAGGCGATGCGGATATGGCAATCGGCAATGTCATCGGTTCGAACATGTTCAACCTGCTGGCGGTGCTGGCTATGCCGGCACTGATTTACCCCGGGACATTTGCTGCACCGGCATTATTGCGTGACTTTCCAATCATGCTGGGTTTTACCATTGCCCTGTTTATGGTCTCAT
>CAZWWF010000228.1:0-1589 GCA_964636805.1 uncultured Zetaproteobacteria bacterium | reverse complement strand
GATCGGAATCGAGGTTATGATTATAGTAGTCCAGCCCCACTTCCTTGAGATGCGCTGCCTGCTCTGCTGTGAGCATGCCGAGGGTGGCACAGGTTTCCATATCCATATTCCTGATCTCGGAAATCATGTCGCAAACCAGTTCAAAGGCGCGGCCTTTGGGTTCGCGCCAGGCTGCACCGATACAGAAACGGGAAGCACCTTTCTCTTTAGCGATTTTAGCGGCAGCAAGCACCTGATCTTTCTTCATCAGCAACTCGGATTCGACATCGGTGTTGTAGCGCGAGCTCTGCGGGCAGTATTTACAATCTTCCGGACAACCGCCGGTTTTGATCGACAACAGGGTTGAGAGTTGCACTTCATTGGCATCGAAATTGGCCCGATGCGCCTGCTGGGCACGAAACATCAGATCATTGAATGGCAGTTCAAACAGAGCCTCGATTTCATTTACCGTCCAGTCATAACGCATGCCTTTCTCCTTTAACCGTTTACCACGGGGCGCGAAGGGTAAACGGCTTTAACCAATTCGGCAAAAGGCAGGGGAATCCGGGCCTGTTCCGGGGGCTGTTAACACGAATGCAACAGCGGCTTATAAGTCTGCCGGCTGAGACAACGGCGAATAGAGAGAATATTGCTTGAACTCATGGACAGATATTCCATGTCCAGATTGAGGAAAGTGGCTGTCCATTCCGGGTTGGCGGCCAGCTCACCGCAGATTGAAACCGGAATACCGGCTTGTTTTGCCGCTGTTGCAGTCAGCGTAATCAACTCCAATACGGCTCCGTGATTCGCCTGATAAAGGTCTGCGACTTCTTCATCGTTGCGGTCAGCGGCCAGTGCATATTGCATCAGGTCATTGCTGCCTATAGAAAAGAAATCGCATACACTTGCCATGTCCCGGGCAATCAGTGCCGCAGCCGGCACCTCGATCATGGCACCCAACGGGATAGATTCAGTCACGCCAAGCTGAATCCGGCACTGTTCGGCCAGGTCGCGCAATTTTTCCATCTCTTCAATGTTGGTCACCATCGGCGCAAGAATCCGCACAGGGCCTTCATCGGCCGCCCGGATCATGGCGTTGAGCTGGGTTTTCAGTAATGCCGGATTGCGAAGCAGCAGGCGTACCCCGCGCAGTCCCAGAGCCGGATTGGCACCGCCATAATCATGACCTGCCAGATCACTGTATAACCAGGGCCTGTCGCCACCGATATCGAGCAACCGCATGGTAACAGGTTTGCCATTCATGCGACGAACCAGTTGGGCATATTGTTCATATTGATACTGTTCATCCGGCATGGTGGATTCATTGATGAACAGGAATTCGCTGCGGTAGAGGCCGATACCGTCAATGCCGGTGTCTTCTGCCAGATCCAGTTCCTCCGGGAACTCGAGATTGGCCATCAGTTTCAGTTCATGACCATTGGCACTGAGCGACGGTTTGCATGCAAATGCCTGCAGATTCTTCCTGCTGTTCGAAACTGCAGCCTTGAATTTCACATAAGCGGTTTGTTCGGCCCGGGACGGATTCAGAATCCATACATCCTGTTCGGCATCCAGAATCAGGGTGTCACCATCTTCAATATCGGCCAGAA
>CAZWWF010000227.1:0-1644 GCA_964636805.1 uncultured Zetaproteobacteria bacterium | reverse complement strand
AATCCGAAACACGATAATACATATTATAATCTGGGTGTATGTTTTGAAAAACTGGAACAGTACGACAAGGCATTGGAAAATTTCAGGCAAGAGTTCGCCATTGACCCTGAAGATCAGGATGCCAGCTATCGTATTGCCAGACTCTTGGTACAAATGCGGCACTATCATCAAGCCCTGAAAGTGCTTAACGGCTATATATCTCATCAGGGGATCAAGCGGGGAAAAGCCTATTTTTACCGGGCAATTGCACATAATGCGACGGGTGATCGTAAACGGGCAAGAGCTGACTTATTACTGGCGATGCGTCTGGGCGAAAATGAAAAAAAGATAGCCTATCAATTAAAGCTTCTACCCAATCAAAGCACTGCTGAATAACCAGGCTTGAGCCAGCCGATAGAAGAATACCCAACCAGACACGTGGTATTTTGTAACATGTAATAGGTTTCTCTTATTTGAATTAGTTTCGAATTGATCATGAACCAGTATATCTGAAATGCGCACCACCGCACACAAAAAAAGGCGGCCCGACGGGCCGCCTTTTTTTGTTACTATAACAGAGCTCGGTAATATTCACGAACTTCTGATTTCTTCTTGTCGAACAGCTTACCGAAAAGGTAGGCCTTCTTTCCATCATCGTCAGTCGATTAAATCGTCAGACGAATCAGGCAGTCTTCAGGGCTCAGATCTTGCCTGCTGCCACGGCATCAAACAGAGCCTTGGCTGCTTCATCTTCGTGACCCTTGATCATCTTCTTGTACTGTGAAGTCATCATGCCGGCTTTGCTCTTCCATTTGCTGTTAGCGGCAACGATCTTGCGATCTTCAACTTTGAAGCCATCCTTGAACACTTTGGCCAGCTCATCAACGCTGCCATAGGCCTCAGCTACATCCTTCCAGGACGGGCCAACCTTTTTCTTGCCTACAGCATGGCAGGCCTTACACTTTTTAACATTGAACCCGCCCGCACTTGCATCCGCCGGAGCCATCACACCCGCGCCCAGCACAAACGCAGCCGCAGCCGCAATCATCATTACTTTCTTCATAAAATCCTCCTCTCGAATTTGGAGCCGCCTTGCTAGCGCAAAACTTCTCATGATGCAACATTATCATGCATCTAGCAGCGCTCCAGTGGAAATGAATGCGCCTTGAAGCGGAAAATCTCCCCATCAGCAGTTTCCGTGCACCATTTATCCGCTCCGCACAATGAATTCCCCACCGTCAAAATCGGCAACAATACATCCACCTGCCTGTACCTCACCACTAATAAGCAAGCGCGCTACAGGCGTCTCCAAGTGTTCCTGAATAAATCGCTTCAGGGGCCTGGCACCAAATACCGGGTCATAACCAGATCTACCAATCCAGTCGATAGCAGAGTCTTTAATATCCAGCTTTATCTGCTGTTCACCGAGCCTCTGTTCGAGTTCTGCCAGGAACAGTTTGACAACATCTGCAATCACGGACTGCGTCAATGGACTGAAAATCACCATATCATCGACCCGGTTGAGAAACTCAGGGCGGAAATGCTGTTTAAGAGCCGCCAGTACCTGTGCACGTGCAGCCTCATCGACATGACCCTTAGCATCAATACCTTCGAGCAGAAATTCCGAACCGATATTGCTGGTCATAATAATGATCGTATTCTGGA
>CAZWWF010000226.1:0-1646 GCA_964636805.1 uncultured Zetaproteobacteria bacterium | reverse complement strand
TCGATGACGCGGGGGGCTTTTAAACGACGGTACTCGCTGAAATAGCGGTCAAACAACGATGCCAGCAGCTTGAGAATAGCCAGATCTGATTCAATGGTTTTGCTGATATGATCACGACGTACCTTGACTGCCACACGCCGGCCATCTTTCAACTCGGCAAAATGCACCTGCGCAATGGAAGCCGCTGCGATCGGCTGTTCGTCAAACGAGGCAAAAACACCGTCTTCGCCGGTCAGCGGTTTTTTGAAACTGCGCTCCAGAACCCTGCATACCCGGTCGAACGGCTCCGGTGGCACATCGTCCTGCAGTTTTTTGAGTTCCAGCGCAACATCCATCGGCAACAGATCCACACGGGTGGAAAGCATCTGGCCGAACTTGATAAAGGTCGGCCCCAGTTGCTCCAGAACCAGCCGAATCTGCGGCCCCAAATCCTTGGGCAATTCATCACCGCGAAACAGTTGCACCAGCCAGACATAGGGATAAAACAACCGCATCCGTACAGCCAGTGCCGCCAGACCATGTGTGGCCAGAATATGGCCGATACGCATCAGACGCAGATTTCGGCGGATATTGGCAGGCAGTCTCATAACATGCCCATAAACTATTGTTCCGCCTGGTCGGACAGATAATGCTCCAGTTTATGTTCCAGGCGGGTCACCTTTCCCTTGGTACGGGAAATCTGATGGGCAAGGTGCTCAACCCCGGCCTGCCATGCCTGCAAACGCTCACCATCCGGAATATCCATATCCCGCAGGCTGTTGCTTACGGCCTGACGGGAAGAATCAGCCAGCTTCTGCTCGGCTTCAACCAGTGCATGCGCCGCTCGCGCCACCCTTGAACCGAAAAAATCGCCGAATGCAGAGCGCAATTCGCGTTCCCAGTCCAGGTCGGCTGCAGCAAACAGTTTTTTGAAACGCAACATGGCGTCGGAATCACCGGATAATTTCAAGACCTGCTGAAAAACCAGATCATCCGGATCTTCATGGCCAAAACACATGCGGGCAAAACCGGCCGTGGTGGCATTCATGCGTACATCCACGTCTTTACCGGAACTGGCCTGATAGGAGGAGTGTACCCAGGCCTTGCCACGCGAAAAACCGAGAAACATAATGGCATTGGTATCCCGCACATGGATACGGAATACACGCCCTTCCAGGTCATTCAGATACTGTTTCAGTGATTCATCACGCGAAAACACCAGATCGAGAACCGTACTCATCACCACACATTGCACCGGCACCGGAATCAACCGCAGTGGTAAAAACATCACACTCATGGAACTAAAACCGCCTTCCAAATTTATAAAGTCTCATCTGTGAACTATCCATATTCACGACCCTCATCCGCACAGGAGGTGCGGCTTTAGCAAGCATCCATCAAAACATGCCTGAACGGGTGCGTCAAAGGGCGAAGACAGGATGCTCCGGACTCTCATCAAATTTTATACCCTCTGTGTAAAGCAACAATGCCGCCGCTCATATTCTCGTGTTTGACCAGTTCAAAACCGGCGCTGCGAATCAGCTTTTCGAAGCGCCCCTGATCAGGAAAACGACGAATGGATTCAACCAGATACTGATAGGAATCGCGGTCGCCCGTTACTTTTTCACCGATCAGCGGAATGACATTAAAAGAGAACGCATCATAAA
>CAZWWF010000225.1:0-1657 GCA_964636805.1 uncultured Zetaproteobacteria bacterium | reverse complement strand
CTGTGATAGGTCAATATCATACCAGATCAGATGAGTTTTTCAGAGTGTCCTTAGGTACTTTATTCACGATCAAGCCTCACATTTACCTGAGAGAATAGTTCTGGTTGGTTTTTGGGAATCTTATGGATTGCATGTAGCAATTTTCTCTTTTTGAACTGATTTCATTGCAGAATGCAATAAAATCAGCATTTCCCTAATCAGGCTGACGCCGCTACCGTTGGCACTCATTCTGGAGGTTTTTAAGTGACCCATATTCGTATTGCTACCCGTCGTTCCCCGCTGGCCCTGTGGCAGGCTGAATATATTGGCGCAGAACTGAAGCGCCTTGATCCGACGGTGACCACTGAACTGGTCAAAATTATTACCAAAGGTGACAAAATTCTCGATGTGCCGCTGGCACAGGTGGGCGGCAAGGGCTTATTCACCAAGGAAATCGATGAGGCATTGCTGGATGGGCGGGCCGATATCGCCGTTCATTCAATGAAAGATGTGCCGACTGTACTGCCGGAGGGAACCAGTATCCGCGCCCATCCCAAACGGGAAGACCCGCGCGATGCTATCGCCACCATTACCGGCGGTGGACTGGATAGTTTGCCGGAAGGTGCCACGATTGGCACCTCCAGCTTGCGGCGCATTGCCCAGATTCAGGCCCGATTCCCGCATTTTAAATTTGTTTCGATTCGCGGTAATATCCAGACACGCTTGTCCAAACTCGGTGTCGAAGTCGATGCGGTTATTCTCGCCGCCGCCGGTGTGCTGCGCATGGGCATGGCCGATCAGATGCATGATTTTATTGATACTGATGTGCTGCTGCCTGCTGTTGCTCAGGGCACGCTGGGGGTACAGACACGCGATGCCGATGATGCAATTAATGCACTGGTCGATCAGCTCAATGATGAGGACACAGTGGATCGTACCCGCGCTGAACGTGCATTTCTGGCTCGCCTCGAAGGCGGCTGTCAGGTGCCGATCGCTGCTTTTGCCATGCTCGATGGCAATTCTCTGCGCCTCAAAGGGCTGGTCGGGGCTGTTGATGGTTCAGTATTGATTGTGCGTGAAAGCACAGGTAAGCGAGCTGATGCCGAAGCAATGGGAATGGCGCTGGCTGATGAAGTGCTGGACGCAGGTGGCCGACCTATTCTGGAAGCCCTGTATGCAGAAACGTGACTGCGGAACGTCTGCATAATTCATCATCGTGAGGCGTGTCACGGAAGTGACACATGGATGAGGTAATTTGTGCCACACTGTCAGCAGCAGTAACAAGTGTTTTTAAATTGGGTCAAAGGCGGAGCGTGCAAACTCCGCCTTTTTCTATGCTCCCAGGCCTGTTTACATAAAACCCGGCCAAGTCGCTGCGCATGGGTTTTTATATATGAATAGCCCAAATTTATTCGCCAGTACCGCCTGTACCCGGATTCAACCGGGGCAGTGTCATTTAGACACATGGATATCAACTGGTGATCCTCCTCACAGTGCGGTTGAATGCGAATCGTCAGCTTTAATCCCGGATTATCCCCGAGGAGGTAACCATGTCTGCAATTTTCAGTTTAGATCACCAAAAACGGCATATGTATCTGGAGAAAAACAGGGACGATCTCCTGTTTATCATGCAGGTTCCTGTTGCGCTAATTGCACTGGCGACACTATTTTTCCTTAG
>CAZWWF010000224.1:0-1710 GCA_964636805.1 uncultured Zetaproteobacteria bacterium | reverse complement strand
TAATCTCCTTGGGCCTTCTGGCTGTGATGGGCATTACCATAGGTTATATCCTGTTTTCCAGCAACCTGCCGGAACTGGGGGCGTTGTCTGATTATCGACCGCCACTGGTTTCCCGGGTTTATAATACCGATGGGGAACTGATTGCTGAATATGCAGATGAGCACCGTATTTTGACACCGTTCAAGCAAATTCCGGCGAAATTGAAAAATGCATTTTTGGCTGCTGAAGATCAGCAATTCTATGAACACCCGGGCATCAATCCGGCTCGTATTCTTTCGGCGGCACTGGCCAACCTGCGTGCAGGCCACACCGTACAGGGTGGTTCGACCATTACTCAGCAGGTAGCCAAGAATTTTCTGCTCTCCTCCGAGCGTTCTTACACCCGAAAAATTCGTGAAGCAATCCTGGCATACCGTATTGAGCAGGCATTTAGCAAGGATGATATCCTCTACCTCTATCTGAACCAGATTTATCTCGGCCGGGGAGCGTATGGCGTAGCTTCGGCAGCATGGCGCTATTTTCATAAATCTCTGGATGATCTGACACTGGCTGAATGCGCTACGTTAGCGGGCCTACCCAAGGCGCCCGGAAAATATGCTCCGCATCTCAGGCCGGCCAAGGCCAAGCAGCGACGCAATACTGTATTGCGTCTGATGAATGAAAGCGGCATGGCTGAGGCAAAAGACGTTGCCATAGCCATGAAAGAACCGCTTCGTGTTGCGCCGCTGGAGCTGGCTAAACTCACCAACGCCTATGCCGATCAGGTGTATCGGGAGTTGTCGGCACGTTTTGGGGCCAAAACCTTACGCCGGCAGGGTTTAACCATCATTGTCCCCTACGATGAGCGGGCTGAACAGGCCGCCATTCATGCTGTTCGTAGAGGTGTACTCGAAGTTGAACAACGGCAATATTATCGTTATCCCACCCATCACCCTCGCAGTGACTGGCCTGAATTACTGGCCACATGGAAAGCACAACTAGCAATCACCGGCACAGACTCCCTGATTCCCGCCCTGGTTGAGATAGTCCACAAAAATGGTGATTTGACTGTTAATGACGGCCATCGAACATGGCATTTAAGCAAGCCAAAATGGCAATGGAAACCACTCCGGATATATAAAAAAGAGGGTGCCAGTGAAGTAGAGCTTGCTGCAATGAAACAGCGTCCGCGCAGGTGGATTGCTGGCGATGAAATTCGTCTGCAGCGCTTGCCTGATTCTGGCGTCAGGCTGGCACAGGACCCATCCATCGAGTCCGCTTTGTATGCTATTGATCTGGAGCGCGGCACAGTATTGGCTCGGGTCGGCGGCTTTAATTATCAGGTGGCCGGATTTGATCGGGTACGTCAGGCCATGCGCCAGCCCGGTAGTGCTTTCAAACCTTTTTTGTATACAAGTGCATTGGCCGCAGGATCGACACCGGCTACCATTGTCATGGATACCCCTGTTGTTTTTGACAGCAAGCAAAGCGATAGTTTCTGGCGACCGGAAAATTATAAAAACGAATTTGCCGGCCCGGTGACACTGCGCAATGCTTTGGAGCACTCTCGCAATCTGGCCTCGATCAAGGTGTTACAGAATGTTGGCATCAATCGGTTTTTAAATGATTTGGAAAACTATCCTTTTGGGCACAAGTTCCCTGCTCAGTTGGCGCTGGCTTTGGGAGCAACCGAAGTTACGCCGGAATCTCTGACAGAATCCTATGCCGTGT
>CAZWWF010000223.1:0-1722 GCA_964636805.1 uncultured Zetaproteobacteria bacterium | reverse complement strand
TGCTGCGACAACATGGTATCCGCAATGCTTTGATCAATGGCGGCGGTGATATCCGCCTGATTGGCAGTCACGGCAAACGTCCATGGCATATCGGTATTCGTCACCCGCGCAAAAAAGGCGGTGTAATTGAAAGCCTGGACCTGCAAGGTGATGTCAGCATCGTCACATCAGGCGACTACGAACGCTTTTTTATGTATCAAGGCAAGCGCTACCATCATCTCATCAATCCGAAAACAGGCTGGCCTGCTACCAAAGCCCAAAGTGCCACGGTGATATCCAGTAGCGCCACACTGGCCGATGCCTGGAGTACAGCCCTGTTTATTCAGGGTGCAGATGGAATAAAGATGCAGCAAGAAATGAATCAAAAAGCCTTGCTGGTTGATGATCAGGGAAAGGTTTACGGCAGCCTGGTGAAATCGCGGTAGAGCCGGTCAGTTGTTAATCATTGCCAAACAAATCCCTGGTATACACCTTGCTCTCAACATCGTGCAGTTCATCAACCATCCGATTGGCAACAATCACATCAGCTTCCTGTTTGAAAGCCTCCAGATCATTGACCACCCGTGAACGAAAAAATTCAGCCGCATCAAGGACCGGCTCATAGACAATCACTTCAACACCCTTGGCCTTGATACGCTTCATGATACCCTGGATGCTGGATGCGCGAAAATTATCCGAGCCTGCTTTCATAATTAAACGATGAACCCCGACCACTTTCGGATTGCGTTTGAGAATATCCTGAGCAATAAAATCCTTGCGGGTGGTATTGGCCTCCACAATGGCATGAATCATATTCTGCGGCACATCCCGATAGTTGGCCAATAACTGTTTGGTATCTTTCGGCAGGCAATAACCACCGTAGCCGAATGAAGGGTTGTTATAATGGTTGCCGATGCGCGGATCCAGACATACACCATCAATCACCTGTCGGCTGTCCAGCCCGTGGATAACGGCATAAGTATCCAGCTCATTGAAATAGGATACACGCATGGCCAGATACGTATTGGCAAAGAGTTTGATCGCTTCGGCTTCAGTGGAATCGGTGAACAGTACATCAATATCTGCTTTGGCTGCACCTTCCTGCAACAAACCGGCAAAGACTTCAGCCCGCTCCGATTTTTCACCGACAATAATACGGGACGGGTACAGGTTGTCATACAATGCCCTGCCCTCACGCAGAAACTCGGGCGAGAAGATCAGCTTGTCACAACCATATTTTTCCCGTACTGAGATCGTAAATCCAACTGGCACTGTCGATTTAATCACCATCACGGCATCCGGATTGATCTCCAGAACATCCTGAATGACAGCTTCCACCGAACCGGTATTAAAATAATTGTTTTCAGAATCGTAATCCGTGGGGGTTGCAATAATGACAAAGTCGGCACCAGCATACGCATCATGCTTGTCCAGCGTCGCATGAAAATTGAGCTGTCTGTTGGTCAGAAAGTCCTCAATTTCGACATCCTGAATCGGTGACTGTCTCCTGTTCAGCAATTCAACCTTCTCCGGCACAATATCCAGCGCCACGACCTCATGGTTCTGAGCAAGTAAAACAGCATTGGAGAGCCCGACATAACCGGTTCCGGCAACAGCGATTTTCATGTGTAAACTCCTGGATCATCAAGTAAAGCAGACAATGTATTGGATATAGTCGCCAGATTATAACCCTCAGGGACCTAAAACAAACATCTCTCCGGCAGTGTCACACAACTGTCACTA
>CAZWWF010000222.1:0-1737 GCA_964636805.1 uncultured Zetaproteobacteria bacterium | reverse complement strand
TATTGGTATTGCCTGCCATAAAAAAACGCACCAGGGTACCATTGCCATAAATTAGAAAGGCAGCCAGTAGCGACAATAGTACTGAAAGTGCCGCAACCACTGGAATACGGATGGTGTTCAAATCGACCGGTGATTGCCAGAGTACATGCAGTACCAGTGCTGGCAGAAAGATATGGTAGACCGATTGCGTCAGGTGCGAGCGGATTGTTTCGGCAGATTTTCTCCCCAGCAGCATTCGCCAGCAGATACCGGCAAGAATAATGGCAGCCATGCCGAGTAATACATTGAACATGACCGGAACACTACATGTTCAAAGTGATGATCACTATGGAAGCGCTGATTAATTAACGTTTTTGTGCAGCCCATGGACGGACTTCCAGGCCGGGCTTCAGTACATGTGCTGCCAGTTACACTTTGTAGCGCCGCTGGAGGTCGCGTTTGATATCACGTTCCTTAATATCATGCCGTTTGTCGTGCGCCTTCTTGCCACGTGCCAGACCGATTTCCAGTTTGGCGAAATTGCGTTCGTTAAAATAGAGCTTCAATGGTACCAGCGTCAAACCCTGTTCTTTCAACTTCCCCATCAGTCGTTCCAGCTCGCGTTTATTCAGTAGTAATTCACGTGACCTGGCCGGTTCTTTAGGGTTGTTCATGGCAGCGGGTTTATAGGGGCTGATATGGCAGCCAATCAGCAAGACCCGAGCGTTCCGGATAATGCAGTGTGCTTCGGCCAGATTGGCCTGTCCGAGCCGGATTGATTTGACTTCAGGCCCGGTCAGAATCATGCCTGCCTCATAGGTTTCCAGAATATGATATTCGTGCCGAGCACGGCGATTAATGATAGCCATGGCCGAATGCTAACCCAAACCCGGATTCAGGCTATACTTGGTTATTGCTGTTTGTTGTATTCAGGGGCGGTTAATGTCTGATTTGGGCGATTCGGGGAAATACACACCTTAATATCTGCCCCAGCGATCTTTCCGGCGGACTTTCAGCCGAGGAAGGATAAGACCCAGCAGAATACCGAATAAAATGGCACCTCCGCCGAGCATAAACCAGCGCTGCTGGGCGCCACTTCTGATATCACTGGTTTCCCTGCGCAATGCTTCAAGCGTCTGCTCAGCCTGCATCGCCTTGGCCTTTAAGGACTTGTTTTCGTCAGCAATGGCAACTGCATTGGCAGCAGTTTCGCGAATATGTGCCAGCTCTTGCTGCAGTTTTTTGTTATCTTCCATGAGTTGGGAGCGTTCTTGCTCAAGCGATTTTTTTTCCTGTTTGAGGGCAAGGAGGTTGCTTAATTCTTTTTCAGCCTTGGCCAGCCGGGTTCTGGCAGCGGGTTCTTTCATCAGGTATCTGCTCAATATCCATCCGTCTTTACCGCTGCGCGTACGTATATGGGTGTATCCTGTAGATGATTGCCCGAGCACCTCCACGGCAGTACCACTGGGTAACATGCGCACAATCGAATGGCTTGTACTCTGGCCTGATCGCATAGGCAGTTTGGCCTGATCGACAATGTAACGGGTTTCAGCCTGAGCTGAGACAATATAGCCGAACATGGCAACGATAATGAACAAGATTTTCATAGATTGTGTCTCCATCTCCATTGCAAAACATAATCATTTTGCCACATATATGAAAGCTTCACTGCTGCGTTATCCAATCCGCCGTAAAACCCCGTTCTTCAGGTCGGGGATATAAGGCGGAACGGCGATGGCCGTTGGGATATTGATTGAA
>CAZWWF010000221.1:0-1746 GCA_964636805.1 uncultured Zetaproteobacteria bacterium | reverse complement strand
TTATTGGCTGAATCAGCATTTCTGAGTGCTTCGATCTCTGATATTTTACCATTGTGCCATAGCTGAAACAGAGCCTGATCAAAGGTGCGCATGCCATGCTGTTCACCTGCCTCCATGGTTTCCTTGATCGCTCCCACATCACCTTTGAGGATGAGGTCGGCAATACGCGGTGTATTGATAAGGATTTCGATGGCAGCAGCGCGTTTGCCATCCACTGTTTTTACCAGCCGCTGCGAGAGAATGGCGCGCAGATTCAGCGATAAATTCATATAAACCTGTTGGTGCTGTTCTTCCGGGAAAAAGTTAAGGATGCGATCCAGTGCCTGATTGGAATTGTTGGCATGCAATGTTGCCATGGCCAGATGCCCGGTTTCGGCAAAGGCGATGGCATGTTCCATGGTTTCCCGTTCGCGAATTTCACCCAGCAGGATCACATCCGGTGCCTGCCTGAGTGTGTTTTTCAGCGCGTTACTGAAGGATATGGTATCGGAACCTACTTCACGCTGGGTGACAAAACATTTTTTGTGCGAGTGCATAAATTCAACCGGATCTTCGATCGTAATAATGTGACCGGCCTGATTACTGTTGCGCCAGTCTACCATGGCAGCCAGCGAGGTGGATTTACCGGATCCCGTAGCGCCGACCATCAGTACCAGCCCGCGTTTGCTCATGGCGATATCCTTGAATATGTTAGGCAGTTTCAAGTCATCAAGTGTAGGGATTTCGGTTGTAATCTGGCGAACTACCATGCCAACCGTGCCGCGTTGGCGATAGATATTCACGCGGAACCTGCCCAGTCCGGCTATGGCTGCGGAAAGATTCATTTCCATTGCAGCAGCAAAGTCGGCTTTTTGTTTCTCGTTCATCAGACTGTTGGCCAGATGGTCAATGCTGGCGGGTTTGATAACGACATTACCCAAGCGGTGAATGGTACCGTTGATACGGTAGCCTGGAGGTGCGCCAGCCATCAGGTAGAGGTCAGATGCATCTCGCTCGACCATGACCTTCAATAATTGTCGGATTGAAAGTTCATCTGCCATGAGTTTACTCCTGTGGTTTTTCCGGAAAGTGAAAGAAAAACCTGTTTCGGGATATTGCCTGACCAGTAGTTATGCTTGCAATTCCAGTAGTCAGTTTGCAGTTTCCTGTCACTGTCGTTGGTCGTATGGGGAGCATAATGGATGATCAGATAATAGACAATCAGCCGGTCAGCCCGATTCTTGTCGGCCTGATGGGATCGGGAAAGAGCAGTATCGGCAGACGACTGGCCGTTAGTCTGAAACTGCCATTAATTGATCTGGATGATTATATTGTTGAACAGGCAGGGCGCTCGATTCCGCAGATTTTTGAGCAGGATGGTGAGGCAGTATTTCGCCGGATGGAAACCGAGGCCTTGCATCAGGTTGTCGGCAGCCATGCAGTGATTGCCACCGGTGGCGGGGTGGTGATGTCTGAAACAAACAGGCATATCCTTAAACAGCATCCGCCGGTGATATGGTTGAAAGCAAGCCCCGAATTTTTAGCCGGGCGCATTGCCGGCGACAGTAACCGGCCGTTGATTGCGGCTGGAGATGCACTGGAAAAACTGCAGGAACTGGCTGCTATACGATATCCGCTTTATGAACAGTGTGCTGATTTTATCCTGCCACGCGGAGATATGAAAAAAACCGAGGCATTACAAACGATCCTTGATTTTATATCTGTTTTTCGGAAGTGATGATGTGATCTATTGTTGCGCAAGGCTGT
>CAZWWF010000220.1:0-1811 GCA_964636805.1 uncultured Zetaproteobacteria bacterium | reverse complement strand
CTGAATCCGGTCGATCCAACCCGCCCAGCATATTCAGCAGCGTTGTCTTGCCTGATCCGGAACGTCCTGCCAGCACCACATAGGCTCCCCGTTCGATCAACAAGTCGACACCATCCAGCGCAGCCACCTTCAGCTCACCGTTTTCATAATACCGGGTCAGCCCGCTCGCTGAAATCAATACGTCAGACATCTACCCCTCCACGACAGAAACCCAATCCACAAATTTTACAGCCATCCAATCTTGACTTGCAGTACAATATTTTTGACGCTCTCACGTTATAATTCCCGCAAAGCACTGGCCGGTTCCAGTCTGGAGGCTTTCCAGGCCGGGATCAGGCCTGCGATGATCGCGCCAAACAGTGCCGCGCCCAAAATACGCAGGACGCTATCGGCCTGCAGCAGCGGATGGATAACCGGATCCATATACATAAACGAGAAGGCAATAGCGAATTGCGACAAATCAATGCCATATTCCCCATACCAGAGTGACAGACCGCCACCGATCATAAAACCACTCAAGCCGCCAATGAGCACCAGAATCACCGTTTCCCATACGACCATGGAAAACACCTGAGCCGGGGTGACTCCCAGTGCACTCATCAGTCCGAATTCGCGCACACGTTCATGCATACTCATCAGCATTGTGTTGAGCACTTCGGCCAGCACCACAATAATCACGATCAACAACACTACCCAGGTATAGGCATCGGCAAAATCGGCCCATTGCTGCGCCATCGGATCGATATCGAACCAGCGCAACACTTCCAGCCCCTGGCCTGCCAGTGCGCTTTTCAGGTTTCCGGCCAATGGCGTGACCCGCTCGAAACTGTCTGCACGGATCACGATATCGGTCACCGCCTGACCGATTCCCAGCCATTGTTGTGCTGTAGTCAACGGCACAATCACGCTCATATCATCCACATCCATTACTCCGGAATGGATCAGCCCGCGCACCCGAAATACTTCAGATGCGATATCTCCTCCCGGCACTGCAGCCATCAATACCAGTTTATCGCCAATGCCAATACCGAGTCGCTCCGCCAAACCGTCACCCAAGACAGCTGCCCGTTGATCCCCTGCAGGAAGCCACACACCCTTGGAGATAAACGTGGCAAGTCGACTCAGACGTTGTTCCGCTTCCGGTTCTACACCATAAATAAATGCGCCCGCATTGGCGCCAGCACTGGAAGCCAGCCCGGATACTCGCACACGTCGAGCCATCGTTTGTATGCCGGAGATATTGCTTATGGCCTTCATCACGGCTTGCGGGTCAGTGATCCGTTGCGCCAGCTTGCGACTGTCTTCAAAACCCTCGGCATGAATCTGGATATGCCCGGTCATGGTCAGCGCAAAGTTACTTTTGATTTGCTGCATCCAGCCGTCATCCATAGCCGAAAGAAATGTCAGCGCCGCAATGCCAATACCGAGGGCAGCCGCCGTCAGCGTTGTACGCAACGGGTGCAAGCACAGATTTCGCCAACCCAGCTTCAGATAAATGGACAAATTATCCATTGGAAGGCCTAGGGAAACAAAGCTTATGCATGATGAATCGCCTCGACAGGCTCCAGTCGTGCAGCCCGAATAGCAGGCCAGATTGAGGCTGCGACAGATGCTGTCAGCACCGCCATAACCGTATCCAGCAAATGTGTGTTATCAATTTCGGTATGAATCACCGGATTGAGATAGAAGCGGGCGACTGAATCCATTTGGCTGGAAAGGTCGATGCCAGCACCATGAAAATAATACACCAGTGCCAGCCCTGCCACGGTGCCAGCCATGATACCGGCCAGACCCAGCAACAACGACTCTGT
>CAZWWF010000219.1:0-1819 GCA_964636805.1 uncultured Zetaproteobacteria bacterium | reverse complement strand
TAATTACTATGTACAACGCCGATGGCTTGCATATTGATATGCAGGGATGCGCTGTCGCTGTGACTGATATCATCAGTATACGATTTTGGCGGTTTTCGTCTTTTGTTTTTCTGTTGTTCCGGTGGACTCATGTGGTTTCGGTTTCAGGCTGCAGCAATATCAGTTTATTACCCTTGCAATCCACGATAGCGATACCACCTTTCTGTAATTTACCGAACAGAATAGCATCGGCCAGAGGCTTTTTGATGTGTTCCTGAATCAGACGCGCCATCGGTCGCGCCCCCATCAATGGATCATAGCCGTGTGTTGCCAGCCATGTTTTTGCGGATGTGGTAACATCCAGTTCCACCTTTTTATCTTCCAGTTGTGTTTCCAGTTCTACAAGCATCTTGTCAACAACATGCAGAATAGTTTGTTCAGATAACGGCGCAAAACCGATGCTGGCATCGAGCCGATTTCGGAACTCCGGTGTGAAAATGCGTTTTACCGCTGCTTCATCTTCGCCCTGTCGCGGCTGCGGATTAAAGCCGACTGTGTTTTGCTGCATTTCAAAGGCGCCGGCATTGCTGGTCATGATCAGTACGATATGGCGGAAATCAGCTTTTCTGCCATTGTTATCAGTCAGTGTGCCGTGATCCATAATCTGCAGCAGCAGATTGAACAGGTCGGGATGCGCTTTTTCGACTTCATCCAGCAGCAAAACAGCATGCGGGTTTTTAGTGACGGCTTCAGTCAGTAAGCCCCCCTGATCAAAGCCCACATAACCCGGAGGTGCACCGATCAGGCGGGAAACAGTATGTGCCTCCATATATTCGGACATATCAAAGCGGATCAGTTCCACGCCCATAATACGAGCCAGCTGTCGGGCAACTTCCGTTTTTCCGACACCGGTCGGGCCGGTAAAAAGGAATGAGCCAATCGGTTTTTCAGGGTGCGAAAGCCCTGCACGTGCAAGTTTAATGCTCGATGCCAGCTGATCGATGGCTTTGTCCTGTCCGAACACGGACAGTTTCAAATCCCGATCCAGATTCACCAGACGTTTTTTATCAGATGCATTGACCTGTTGGTGCGGAATACGTGCCATCGAAGCCACCATGGTTTCAATATCGTGAACATTGATCTGGTTGCGCTGTTTTTCCTTCGGTTTCACACGCATAGATGCGCCAACCTCATCCAGTACATCAATAGCTGAATCAGGCAGGTTTCTGTCACCAAGATGCCGCTTGGCCAGTTTGGCGGCCTGTTCAATGGCGGCTTGGCTGAAACGTACGCTATGGTGTTCCTGTAGTTTTGACTTCAGACCTTTAAGAATGTCGATTGTTTCTTCTACGCTGGGCTCCGGCACATCGACTTTCTGGAATCGGCGCGACAACGCCCGGTCTTTTTCAAACAGGTTACGAAACTCCTGGTACGTGGTTGCACCAATGCAGCGAAGTTCACCATTGGCCAGAGCCGGTTTGAGCAGGTTGGAAGCATCCATGGTTCCGCCGCTGGTAGCACCGGCACCAATAATGGTATGAATTTCATCAATGAAAAGAACGGCCTGTTGCTCCTGCTCGAGTGCATGCAGCACGGATTTCAGGCGCTCTTCAAAATCACCACGGTATTTGGTGCCGGCTAGCAATGCCCCCATATCCAGAGCATAAATTGTGGCATGTTTAATGACGTCAGGTGCTTTATTTTCCTCAATTCTCAGCGCCAGACCTTCGGCAATCGCTGTTTTTCCAACGCCGGCTTCACCGACCAGCAGGGGGTTGTTTTTGCGCCTTCGACAGAGAATCTGGGTGCAACGTCCGAGTTCCTCGCTGCGACCGATCAG
>CAZWWF010000218.1:0-1874 GCA_964636805.1 uncultured Zetaproteobacteria bacterium | reverse complement strand
ATGAACAATCTGCTGGTTGGCGTGATGGGTAATGCCGAACTGGCCATGCTTGATGGCTCACCCGACAGTCAAAAGCAGTACCATCTGGAGCAAATCGTGAAATCCGCCCGCCATGGTGCAGATCTGGTACGGCAAATGCTGGCCTATTCCGGCCAGGGCCAGGTATCGATGGGACAACAGAATTTCAATGATCTTTTGCTGGACGTCTCGGAACTGCTGGTCACAGTGATCGGCAAGCAGATTAAATTCAGGCAGTCGTTGATGCATCATTTGCCGCCCATCTATGGCGATAAAAACCAGTTAACGCAGTTGATTATGAACCTGATCACCAATGCCTCGGAGGCTATGCAGGGAATGAGCGGAGAGATTTACCTGCGCACCGGAGTCCGCCACATTTCAAACCGGGACTGTTCCGGCATGTATATGGCAGATAATGCCAAGCCCGGTGATTTTGTATTTATCGAGGTAACCGATAGCGGCTGTGGCATGGATAAGCAGACGCAGGAGCGTATTTTTGATCCGTTTTTCACCACCAAGGAGACAGGCACGGGCCTGGGCCTGGCCGCACTGCTGGGGATTGTCAGGAGTCACGGCGGAACGCTATCGCTGCGCAGCGCACCCGGAGAAGGTGCCAGTTTCACAATCTTTTTTCCGCAGATTGTGGGAGGTAGGATCGTGGAAGCACAATACACACTGGAAAAAACTGTGCAATGATCTGTCTTGCCGGGGGTCGTATTGGTGATGGACGATAAAGATATCGTAATGAATGTGGCAAAGCGTTTTCTGGAGCACGCGCATATTCGGGGGATGACCGCATGTAACGGCGCAGAAGCCGTGGATATATAACAAAAACATGCCGATTATTTCTCTGGTGCTGCTCGATTTGAGCATGCTGGAAATAGATGGAGAGCAGACATTTCACGCCATTCAGGCGATCAGGCCGGATACAACTAGAGCAGTGGATTTTCCGGGAGTGCTGCAACAGAGCGGTTACGCCGTTTTGGGCTGGCCGGATTTGTCTGTAAACCATATGCGCGCAACGTACTGCTGAATGAAATCAGCCGTGTTTGCCAGCCTGATACCACGGTCAGGCAAGCCTGAAAGCGGCAATAAACAATCCACACACGGGGCTTGGATTCCCGTTTTTTGATCCCCATATAGATCAGAGTAAAGCAGCCTGCGCTGGCATTTGAATGCCTCATGTATGCGCCTGCGTGCTTTGGATATGTAATCAGACAATGTCCTTACAGGAGTGCAAACGATGGATATGGGCCGTATGACGCAAAAGGTGAACGAAGCACTGAGTGCTGCACAGCAACTGGCTGTGCGTTTATCGCATCAGCAGGTAGATGGCGAACATGTGCTGGCTGAATTATTGGCACAGCAGGATGGCCTGGCATCGCGATTGCTGGAGCGTGCCGGAGCTTCTCCGGAAGCCTTTAAAACAGCCGTACAGCAATCGTTGGCTAAACGCCCGAAAGTTAGCGGCAGTGCTGCCGAGGCAGACAAGGTGTATATCACTCAGCGGCTGCAGCAGCTGTTGGTGAAAGCCGGAGATGAAGCAGAACAAATGCAGGATGAGTATATCTCCGTAGAACATATATTGCTGGCTATGATTGCTGAAGGTAATAACAGTGATGCAGGCAAGATTTTTATTACGAATGGCATCACTCGGGAGCGTTTTCTGGAAACGCTGGGGCAGGTGCGCGGTCATCAGAGGGTTACTACGGATGCTCCCGAATCACAATATGAAGCTCTGAAAAAGTATGGCAATGATCTGGTTGAACTGGCCAGGTCCGGAAAACTGGATCCGGTGATTGGTCGTGATGAGGAGATCCGTTCGGTGATCCGAATTCTGTCACGTAAAACAAAAA
>CAZWWF010000217.1:0-1892 GCA_964636805.1 uncultured Zetaproteobacteria bacterium | reverse complement strand
CGCCGAGGCATTGCCATGGTTTGCTGAAATCGCCGGATAGCAGGGCGCGAGCATGTTCTTCATATAATTTCATGCCACCCCACAGCTGTTGCTGATCAAACAGTTCCAGATATTGCGAGCCTTGAATGGCGATTTTACCACCGGCTTGATGCAGGAATGAGAAGCTGAATTCAAACGGGAAATCGACCAGAAGTTGACGGAAGTCCTCGTATTCTGCCGCCGTTTCCTCAGTCAGTACTGTTTGTACTTTTACCGTAAAATTCGCCTGTTCGGCCAATAGGCGCAGCTTGGGCAACAGACTCTTTAATGATTTCATTGACTGGGCACAGGGATGGATGGAATCGACGCTGATTTGCATCAGGTCGAGGCCGGCAACGTTGAGGTCGGAGATGATATCGGGTGTGAGCAGAAAACCGTTACTGATGACGGTAGCCAGATTAGCGCCTTGCTGCTTGGCTTTGATATGCGCCACAAGTTGAGGCAGGGCAGGGTGCATGAGCGGTTCACCGCCGAGAATATCATAAATCAGTACACCCAGAGCATCCAGCATATCGATACGTTTGAGCAGGATATCCGCTGACAGGTGGGGTGCGCCTGTCGTATATTCATTGCAATAGGCGCAGGAGAGGTTGCAGTTGCGTGTGATTACCAGTTGTGCATATAACGCCTTGTTATCAAGCAGACGTTTGGAGGCATGAGCAATGAAGCGGGCCTTTTGTAGCGGAGTCATAGACTTCCTGACCCTGTGGTCTGGTTCGTTTGACGGCGTTGCCACAGTCGCTGCCCAATTGAGAATTGCCAGATAATCAAACCGGGCAAGCCAAGCAGTAATTCACGAATACGCTTACCGAGCGAGAGTGCCAGAGCCGTTTGTGGCGGAATGCCGAGCACGGTGCCGAGCAGCAGGAAACCGCCTTCCTGAATGCCCAGTGATGCCGGTATAAGAAAACCGGCTGCGCGGATCGCTTGCCCCAGGCTTTCGAGTAACAATGCCTCCGGGAGACTGACAGGCAAGCCGAGAAAATACATCAGTAGCCATACTTCACCCGTGCCGATCAGCCAGCTGAATAAACGCCAGGCAGAAGCGGTGGCTAGTACTTTCTTACTGCCGTAGATTCGTTCAATGGCCATATCCAGCTTGTCGGCACCGCCGGACATCGATAGCCATTCTATGCCACCGGCGATGTTCTCCATCATATGAGCCATTTTACCAAAGAATCGTTTACGCTGGGCGCTGTAAAAGATGAACAGCAACGCAGCGAAGAAAACCATGCCCAAGGCAATTGCCATGACCAGGGTTACATCAGGATCCAGTTGTAGCAGTAGTAGAGCCAGCCCGATCAGGGTGAACAGAATCTGAGTCATCAGGGTTATGGTTAACTCCACTACGACACTGGCCCCTGCAGTGGTTCCGGGAACATTGTGATGCATGATCCAGCGTGCCTTGGCCAGTTCGCCGCCAATCTGGGCGACAGGCAGCAGGCTGTTGATGGATTCGCCAACCCATCGCGCTTGCAACAGGCGTGGTAGTGTTGGCCGATGTTTAGATGGAAACAGTCCGCGCCAGCATAAACTGCTGCTCAGCATGGGAATCAGGTGAAATGCAGTGACAACCAGCAGCCCCCAGCCTGCGGCAACAAGAGCTGTTATAATTTCACCAATGCCTTGCCATACAATCAGGACAATCAGCATCGTGAGGCCAACCATGAAACCGAGTCTGGTGCCTGTTTTCATCGTCATATCGAGACAGTCCAAATCATTTGCCACGTATTACATAATAAGCAGAATATCTTAGTAATCATGTTGATTGAACCATGTCACCGCATCTTCGAGTGCAGCCTGTGCCGGGCGAGGAGCATATCCCAGTTCGCGCTGTGCTTTATCTGAGCTGA
>CAZWWF010000216.1:0-1941 GCA_964636805.1 uncultured Zetaproteobacteria bacterium | reverse complement strand
TCCCCGCTTGCAACAGCCTCTTCAAAAGCCGCAAACAGTGATTGATCGCAACCGGGTTGCCAGTCCGGTTTGCCGCGAAAACAGGGCGTCGTTGAAACCAGTGCCAAAGCTGCAATACGATCGGGAAAAGATCGGGCAATCTGCAATGCCAGCATGCCCCCCAATGACCAACCGACCAACACACAAGCTTCCGCAGGCAATTGTTCGGCTAATATTTCGGCCCAGGCATCAGGCGTCAAATCGTCCGAGCCACCATGACCGGGAAGGTTCAAATAAAGAGCCTCGGGAAACGTTTCATGTTGTTGGCACCAAATCTGCTTTGATTGGGCCCAACCATGCAAAAAAACCAGCTGTTTCATACAATATTCCTGAGATAATCAATCAATGTATCAATCTGCTCCATACTGTGTGATGCACTTAAGGTGAAGCGCAGTCTGGCCGTGTTTTCCGGCACTGTCGGCGGACGAATAGCAGCAACAAAAAAACCATGCCCGGCCAATGCTGTCGACATAGCCAAAGCCTGTTTATCGGATCCCACAATCAATGGCTGAATGGCTGTCCCGGAAACCATAAAACCCAGTGCTGCAGTGCCTGCCCTGAAATGTGCAAGGTTACTCTGCAACTGACTGACCTGTTTACCCTGTTGGATCAGGCCAAGTGCCGATTCAGCCGCTGCAATCATCGCCAACGGCAATGCTGTGGAATAAACCATTGTGCGCTGGCGTTGCCTTAATCCCTCAATCAATTCATTCGTACCGAGAATAAATGCACCATAACTTCCGAATGCCTTGCCAAACGTGCCCACTTCGACCAGCCGGGCATGCCCGGAAATTTTATGCATGGACGTCAGGCCTGCGCCATTTGTCCCGACTGTGCCAATGCCGTGTGCATCATCAATAATGAGCAAGGTATCATGTTCTTCAGCCAGTTGGAGCAATACACTGACGTTGGCACAATCGCCGTCCATACTGAAAACACCATCGGAAACAATGATACGCTTTTCGGCAACATGCTGCTCCAGCTGCTGTGCAAGCTGACCTGTATCCAGATGTGCATAACGATGGGTTTTGGCTCCGGACAAGCGTGCGCCATCCACCAGCGAGGCGTGATTGAGTTTATCAGTGAAAAGATGTGTATGCCGATCAGCCAGAGCCTGTATCAGGCCGAGATTGGCCAGCATGCCCGATCCTGTAATCAGGCAGGCTTCATACCCTTTCCAGCGAGCCAGTTTTTCTTCCAGCCGGTGCAGCATCGGATCATCCCCCGACACCAATCGTGAAGCGCCGCTTCCCACCATGATGGAACATGCTTTTTCTGCCGCCATGCAAACATCAGGATGCGTGCTCAGCCCCAGATAATCGTTACTGGCAAAATTGACCAACATCCGGCCATTCACTTCAATACATACGCCTTTGCGCCGAGATGCAAGAAAACGTCGCTGGCGTGTTTCGGGTATTTCTGCAAACCAATTGCGTGAATCGATCATGTCCGGCATGCTGGTTGGCATGAACATGCTGTCAACCAAAGACGTCTCTCTGGTTAACCAGTTGCGTGATTTACTGTTTCCACCGTCCTGCCTTTTCTGTCATACCCCGATGCCTGCCGGCAATGGCTGTTGCACCTCATGCCTTGAAAACATTGAAATATGGCCGCACTCCACCTGCAGTCGCTGTGGCATTCCATTACCTGCAGAGATGCAACCCGGCCCTTGCGGGCGCTGTTTACAAAAACCACCGGCCCAGTGCCACACCTGCAGTTTGTATTGCTATCACGGAGCGGTTCGGGATGCGATTCTGGAATGGAAACTGCAAGCCCATGATGCGGCAGTACGCTGGCTGGTGGACGCTGCTGCGCCGACCATCCGGGAGAAAATCGATGAACATTCATTATTGTTGCCCGTACCCATGCCACTCTCCCGGATGCGCAAGCATGGCCAGCATC
>CAZWWF010000215.1:0-1944 GCA_964636805.1 uncultured Zetaproteobacteria bacterium | reverse complement strand
ACAACATGAAGGCTGTTTCACATCTGCTGTTGATGCCGCCCAACTGGATCGGAGATGCAATCATGGCTCAACCTGCCATGCGTGCTATCTGTGAGTATCACATCAGACATTACCACACTGAACAAATTTCCGTCTGCGGTAGACCCTGGCTGAACGATCTGTTGCCGTATCTGGATTTGCCCGGAACTACATATCAGGAAACAATTCCCAGAGCTGATATGGCATTTCTGTTTCCCAACAGTTTTCGCTCCGCTCTCCAGTGCCGCCAGGCTGGAGTCAGGCAGGTAGTCGGTTATCATGGCCAGTGGCGCCGACTACTGCTAAGCAAGTCATTGCCCCATCGCATCAGGTTGAAAAATGAACACCATCGTCGTTTTTATCTGGATATTCCCGCCCAACTGGATATTCCCATAGCACAAACTGAAGTCAGACTTTGCATTCCCGATCAAGCCAAAGTGGCCGCTCATTATTCCATGCAACAACATGGACTGAACCCGAAACAGGTCATTTGTATTGCCCCTGGTGCCCAGTTCGGTGCCGCCAAATGTTATCCGGCCAAAGGTTACCATACCGTTGTGCAGCGGTTAGCTGAATCGGGCTGGCAACCGATCATTCTTGGTATGCCTGAAGATAAAGAGATTGGTCAAATCATTCTGCAGAATGTTGCAACGCCACACTGGAATGCAGCCGGTAAAACCAGTCTGGCAGAAGCTTTGCAACTGATTGCAGGAAGCCGCTTGATGTTATGTAACGATTCAGGGCTTATGCATGTCGCAGCTGGAATAGGAATTCCTACCGTAACCCCCTTTGGCGCCACTGACCCGGAACGTACTTCCCCCAGTGGTCCACATGTACGGATTCTCTATCATCCGGCCGATTGCAGCCCTTGCCTGAAACGGGAGTGTACAGTTCCGGGACATCCTTGCATGGCCAATATCACGCCAACGATGCTATTGGATGCCTGCCTCGCGATGTTAGGAAAGGAAACAAGGGATTTATGAAAATCCTGATTGTTAAGCTCTCGGCATTCGGAGATATCATCCATGCACTACCTGCGCTTGATGACCTGTTATCCCGGCCAGAAGTGACTGAGGTGCATTGGCTGGTCGATGCACGATACGCATTTGTCACCGAGATTTTCCCGCAAAGCGTTACGGTACATAATATTGCAATGAAAGGAAAACAGCCGCTCACTTCTGTATGGCAAGCTATTCGTCAGCTTAGAAACACAGGATTTGATGTCATTCTGGATTTGCAGGGCTTGCTGAAATCCGCGTTATTGGCTCGGGCTGTCGGGAGCCCGGTTTACGGTATTGATAAAAAACAACTTAGAGAAAAAGCCAGCGCATGGTTGACGCAACCGGTAAAATTTCATCACGATGAAAAACATGTGGTACAACAATATCGTCGCGTAGCCATGGCTCCTTTTACCCATCCCCCCGGGCAAACGCCGGCATCGGCTCTTGCATACAAGCCCCCTTGTATAGACATCGCACAAACCGGAATAAATGTGGATACAAACCTGTTGTCGCGTTTGGAGCTCGCAGACAAGGAGCTGGTAATCCTGCATACGGCCGGGGGTTGGAAAACAAAAAAACTCCCTGCGCGTAGCTGGCTGGCTATTGCCGACAGTCTGATTGCTTCCGGAAAAATACCGGTATTTAGCTGGGGAACCCCGGATGAAAAATCTCTGGCTGTCAGCCTGGCTGAACAGTGTAATGGCTTTGCCTTGCCCGAACGCCTGAATATGTCAGCATTGTGCACGCTTTTGAAAGGGGCGCATGCTGTGGTCGGTGCAGATACCGGTATGTTGCACCTAGCAGCAGCACTGGGTACCCCTACGATAACATTCTGGGGACCATCAGCATCCTGGCGCTCTGCTCCTTTTGCGGATGCTGAAACACAAGGAGATCTACACTGGCATATCGAATCAAACCCTGCATG
>CAZWWF010000214.1:0-1960 GCA_964636805.1 uncultured Zetaproteobacteria bacterium | reverse complement strand
GCCCATGCGCGCCGGATCGCAACCGGCATAAGCCCAGTCGTGCAGATAACCCATGACAGGCCAGCCTTCCGCCTCTGCTTTTTCGCGACTGGCCAGAATCAGCATGGCCGCACCATCGGTAATCTGTGAGCTGTTACCGGCCGTGACCGAACCCAGCGGCTTGTCAAACACCGGTTTCAATTTAGCCAATGCCTCCATACTCTGACCCGCACGAATTCCCTCATCGCGGTGTACGGCAGTGAAAGATGGCGGTGCAAACACATGCATCACCTCATCATCAAACCAGTCCTCATCCCATGATGAGGCAGCACGATGATGGCTCTGGACCGAAAACTCATCCTGTTCCCGACGCGAAATACCGAACTCACGCGCCAACACCTCAGCAGTCTGTCCCATGCCGAGGCCAACAGTCGGATCGGTCAGCCCTTCCAGCAAGGCAATGCGCGGTTTCCACGGCGCTTTGGCGATCTCCATCAGCACAGGCAGCTTCTGCTGTAATGTTCTGGCTCTGGGTAATTTGGCCATGGCGGTACGAAAACGGTCATGAAACAGCAGTGGTGCATGCGTCATGGACTCCACCCCGCCAGCCAGCACTACATCAGCCCGACCCAGTTGAATTTTTTCCGCCGCATCGGTAATCGCCTGCATTCCCGAAGCGCAATTGCGATGCACAGTATGGGCTGGAACACAGCGAGGAATCCCGGCAGTCAACGCAATCACCCGAGCCACGTTGGCTGCTTCAGACGGCTGGATCACATTACCGATAATGACCTGATCAATATCATCACGACTTACCGGTGAACGCGCCAAGACTTCCCGTACCGATAATACGCCCAGATCCACCACACTGAGTTGATCAAACACACCGGATGCCTTGCCCAGCGGCGTGCGGATACCGGCTACAATTGCCACGTCGGTTGTTTTATGTTGTCTTGTACTTCGTGTTGCCATACGAACTCCTTCGTTCGGTCAAAAGCACCTGTCTTTATATGTAGTCTATAGCAAACATATCTGCAAGTCTGGTTTTGTCGTAAATCAATATGGAATCTGCCAGAAACATACCACCACCTCAATCACTCCGATAACAGGAAACACGGCTTATAATATAACATTTCCCGGTGCACGGATGGTGAAATACACTATACCTTTTTCATTGTGAACCGAAGGTGAATATAGCCGCACTGAACAGCTTTTCTGAGGAAGCGCTGATTTTGCCAGGATGACAATAAATCAACATCTCTAACCTGGATTATTCATGAATCGGTGTGATGATCGCGCAGGGCATTTATTTGCAACGGTTTTTTTTCGATGAAGCCCGTAGCTATGCTTACGAACGACTGAAAAAAAGCTCGTTGCGGATAAACGAACCAGCGAGGGCGCAGCAGTATTTATGAATAGTCCGGGTTAATGAGCAGTCAGAATCGGATAGAAAAACCGTGGCTGTTTTGATTTCTGCTTTACCCGGCTGGCAGCAGCAAGTGACAGTGTACGATTGCCGTATTTCCTGTTAATGGCATTCACCGTTAACATCAGCCTGGTCTGGCGCGTATCAGATGCCATCAGACCGAACAAATCGTTGGTCGTTGTCATTTCGCAACTGATATCGGACGCGACCACACCACAACCGCGATACTGCTTCCCCGTTCCGAATAAGCTGTGAAATCCCGACTTTATCGCAGCCATCAATCGTTTCAGGCTATTGCTCGGCACTTCCAGCGGCAAGGATATGCTATCATGTTCAAACGTGGGGCGTGTGAGAAACAGACGCAGGCGACGGGTCAGCAGGTGCCTGGCCACCAGTTCGGAAACCAGCCGCATTACATGCCCGCTTACATGTGCCATAATAAGATCCCGGTCATCCGTCACGCAGCCCATCGCAGCTGTACGGGCAATACTTTTCGGCAATACCGGCTTCAACAGTAACGGCAACACCGAATGCCCTGACAATTCCTGCTTGAGC
>CAZWWF010000213.1:0-1966 GCA_964636805.1 uncultured Zetaproteobacteria bacterium | reverse complement strand
ACCTTGTCTCTTCCAACCAGGCGCAGCGACCATTGCCCGGAGCCACCGTCCAGACCCGGGCCTGTGTAAGCAACAAAATTACTGCTCTGTGTATTTTGAGGAATCAACAAACGTGTCTTGCCGACGAAGGATGACAGCCATGAGTCCAGTTTGATGTCATAGATAGCACAATGCACCCGTTCACCTTCAACCCTTACATTTCGGAAACCCGCCTGAGCAGCAAGCAGTTGATATACTTTACCATCATCATAATTAATCGCCGAGAAAGTAATATCCTGATCGGAATCAGATGGAAAGAATCCCTGCAACAGCTGAGGCATGGAACCAAGGTCGCGCAGTCCCTTATCCCATATTTTGCGCTCCAGATATTCATCCTTGCTTTGCTTGCGATAGATACTTGGCTGTTTGTCATTCATGCTGTATTTGATTTCAACAGTGCGCTGCATGGAATGGTTGATGCGTTTCACATACAACGGCGAGCCGTCACTACGCCGAATAAAATGTTCGGCTTTGATCTGCTTGCAATCCCATGAAATGCGCCAGGCAGGTGTGCCCTGATAATCAACTGCATCAACATGGTATTGAATGAGACCACCATCGGATTCCTGAACATAGACAAAACTGCCCGCCACGATACCGGCATTCACGTTCATGGACATCGCCGGAACAAACAACAAAGCCAAAACAAGCATTTGCATACATTTAGGCATATATCTACAGATGTTAGTCGTCATATGCCCTCCATGGGTCAATGCGCATGCAGCCCGTACGCGCCCCCAACATAACATGAAATAGTTAAGCATCAATCAAACAAGCGCACATACCGTGTCGGTTTGACTCACTGAAGAACAACAAATTATGCGTTAAATTATCAGGAAAAAGTAATTTTTATCTGTGGATCAACGCTATATTGTAACAAAATAACACACCCATGACGTGCAACAAATATTTTGAATGAAGAAGAAACCGGCTTCGTTAAGGAAACGCTGATGTATCAGTGCTTCTGCGCAGGCTATGGGCGGCCTGCCAAATCAGGCATGTATGTGCCTGATTTGGCAGCGAAGGCAAAACGACACTTTTGCCTGAGCAGACGGATTTTTGCCAGGATGGCAATAAATCAGCATCTTCTTAACAGAGCCGCCTTCAATCAATCACAAATGCTAATGGGCTGCCATATCATCCTCAGGGTTGGCACTGATATGATGAATTGACAGGTCAGCGCCCCTGAACTCATCTTCCTCGGACAAACGAATCCCCATCGTGAATTTTACAATGCCGTACACAATAAAACCGCCTGCAATGGCAATCGCCACACCGGTGAGTGTGCCAACCAGTTGTGCCATGAATGTCACACCACCGGCTCCACCCATCGCTGTCGTACCAAAAATACCGGCAGCAATACCACCCCATGCACCACATATACCATGCAACGGAATCACACCCAGCACATCATCAACTTTCAGTTTGTTCTGAATGTATTCAAATCCGAATACGAAAACTGTTCCTGCCACCACGCCAATCGCCAGTGCCCCGACAGGATGCACCAGATCGGAACCGGCACAGATCGCCACCAGTCCGGCCAGTGCCCCGTTATGCACAAAACCGGGATCATTCCTGCCTGCCACCAGCGCAGCCAGCAAACCACCCACCATCGCCAGCAACGAATTGATCGCCACCAGCCCGGATGCACCTGTTGCATTACCGGCACTCATCACATTGAACCCGAACCAGCCGACACACAGAATCCACGACCCCAGTGCCAAAAATGGAATGTTTGATGGCAGGATCGCATTGATTCGTCCATCCTTGCTATAGCGGCCCTTTCGCGCACCGAGCATAATCACAGCACCCAAAGCCAGAAAACCACCCATGGCATGTACCACCACGGAACCGGCAAAATCATGGAACTGAGCGCCAAAATTAGCCTCGAGCCATGCCTGATAACCGTAGTTCCCGGCCCAGATCA
>CAZWWF010000212.1:0-1993 GCA_964636805.1 uncultured Zetaproteobacteria bacterium | reverse complement strand
ATTACCAGGAAGTGCCCCTGTTGATCGTGCAGACCGACCGTATGAATTTCGCCGATAGCGAAGAGGCGGTTGATACCCTGATCGAACGTATCGGCAACATGACCTCGCAAACCGAATTCTGGGCTGATTATAGCTGATTCTCCTGTCAAGCCGATAAATCCGGCCCGCTTTCTTGTCGCCCACCGTGGCGATCAGGGCAATGCGAACGAAAATACACTGGCTGCTTTTTCTGCGGCTGCCGTCTCAGGAGCCTGTTTCCTGGAATGTGATATCCAGTTCAGCAAAGATTTCATACCGCTTGTGCTACATGATAACCGACTTAAAAAATCCCGTGGCGGTGAGGTTTCCTGTCTCACATATTCTGAACTGCTCGAGAAAACGACTGCTGCCTGCCCCTTACTGACGTTCAAGGCACTATTGCAATGGCTGCAACAATATCCGGACATCATCCTGTTTACCGAACTGAAACCGCCTGTCCTGCGCAGAAAACCTCCGCAACAGACAGTTCATGCCGTCCTCGCCATGATTCCTGAGGCACTGCAATCCCGGATTGTGCTGATCAGTCAATCCGCCCTGCTGGTGGAAGCATGCAGCGATCAGTTTGCCGGAGATGTCGGATGGGTCGCGAAACACCACCGGGTTCCGGATAGCACATTCACGTATCTGTTCCTGCCAGCCCACCGTGCCAAAGAAGCCGTAACATGGCAACAGCAGGGCATGATCTGTGCCGTATATACTGTCGATGATGCTGGACAAGCCAGAACCTTGCTATCCAATGGAATCGACCTGATCGAAACCAACCATTTCGGGCGCATGAAAAAGGAATTAGGGGCTGATACATGACTGACGTTGATATCCTGATCATCGGCGGTGGCATTAACGGTGTCGGTGTGGCTCAGGCTGCCGCTGCAGCCGGTCATTCGGTGCTGCTGACAGAGCAGAACACCATTGCCTCTGCCACCTCCTGCAATTCCACCAAACTCATCCATGGAGGTCTGCGTTATCTCGAATCCATGCAAATGGGACTTGTTTATGAAGCGTTGCATGAACGTGAAATACTGCTGAATCTGGCACCCGAGCTGGTCAGTCGCGAATGGTTTTACATCCCCGTTTACCGGCACAGCAAAAGACCGGCATGGATGGTGAAAATCGGCCTATCCCTCTACTGGCTACTGTCTTCCGGACGATCTCGGTTCAAATCTATTCCCCAAAAACAATGGGGGAATATGATTCCCGGTTTGAGCGCAGAACACATGACCGCCCTGCTCGCCTATGAAGATGCCGCAACCGATGATGCACTGCTGACACGAGCCGTTGCCAGATCTGCCGAACAACTTGGTGCAACAATTCTGGAACATACAACATTTGTCAGCGCCACCTTTCGAGATAACAGATGGATCGTGCAATTAACGCCAGATACAGAAGTCAGGGCAACAGTACTGATCAACGCAACCGGTCCATGGATTAACACGACCAGACAATATATTACCCCGCCACCACCTGTGCAGAAAGCCCGTCTGGTTCAGGGGACCCACCTGTTACTCAACCGTCCCTGCTCTGCCTTTGTTTATGTTGAATCCGAGGATGGCCGAGTAATGTTTTTCCGGCCATGGAAAAACGGAACGCTGGCCGGAACCACCGAAACCGATTTCCACGGCGATCCGGCCCGGGTTAATCCAACCAGGCAAGAAGTAACAGCTATTCTTGCAACCTATAATCACTATTTTCCCTACCACCCCTGTTCCGAATCCGACATACTTGAATATTACTGTGGCATCCGCGTACTGCCACAATATGCTGATACCGCATTCTCGGCCAGTCGCAGTGCCATGCTGATCTGTGATCGCAAAGACAAACCTTCATATCTTGCAATTTATGGCGGAAAACTGACCACCTATCGCAAAGAGGCAGCAAAAGTGGAGCGCCTGATTTCCCGCCGATTGCCAGCCAAACAGAAAGCGGACACCGACAAGATCAGCTTGACGTAATCAGT
>CAZWWF010000211.1:0-1999 GCA_964636805.1 uncultured Zetaproteobacteria bacterium | reverse complement strand
GAAGGTGCGAGGGATTATCTGGTTCCATCAAGGGTATATCCCGGTTCATTTTATGCATTGCCCCAAAGCCCTCAAATATTTAAACAGTTGCTGATGGTGGCGGGCATGGATCGTTATTTTCAGATCGCCCGCTGTTTCCGCGATGAGGATTTGCGCGCTGATCGCCAGCCTGAATTTACCCAGGTGGATATTGAATTGTCCTTTGTAAGTCAGGATGATGTGATGGGTGTGGCCGAAGGGTTACTGCGTGCTATGTTCGATGCCGGTGTCGGCATTCATCTGCCGGAAGTGTTCCCGCGTATCACCTATGCGGAAGCCCTGGATAAATACGGTCTGGATCGCCCCGATGTTCGCTTCGGGCTTGAACTGGTCAATATCACAGAGCTGATGAAACGGGTGGAATTCAAGGTGTTTCGCGATCCGGCTGAAAAAGGCGGACTGGTTAAAGTGTTGCGTGTACCGGGCGGTGCATCATCGTTGTCGCGCAAGCAGATTGATGATTATACCAAATTTGTATCCATCTACGGAGCCAGAGGCCTGGCTTGGATCAAGGTGAACGACAAGGATAATTTACCGGGTGGCTTGCAGTCGCCGATTGTAAAATTTCTGCCGGAAGATGTGTTAAAAGATATGCTGGAGACAACCGAAGCGGAAAATGGTGATTTGCTGTTTTTCGGTGCCGGCGACAGCACAGTAGTAAATGATGCCCTGGGCCATCTGCGTGTCAAACTCGGGCATGACCTGAATTTGATTGCTGAAGGTGACCACCGTTTTGTCTGGGTGGTTGATTTCCCTATGTTTGCCTGGAATGCAGAAGAGAAACGTCCTGAAGCACTGCATCACCCGTTCACAGCACCCTATGCCGAAGATCTGGATAAATTTGAAACGGATCCGTTGAATATGCGTTCACAAGCTTATGATCTGGTCTGGAACGGCACCGAAATTGGTGGAGGCTCGATTCGTATCCATAAGCCTGAAATACAGGCGCGAGTATTCAAAACCCTGAATATTTCCGATGCAGAAGCAGAAGCCAAATTCGGTTTTCTGATCAAGGCGCTTACCTATGGTGCACCGCCGCATGGTGGTCTGGCTTTCGGTCTGGATCGTGTACTGGCTTTAATGGCCGATGTGGATTCTATTCGTGATGTCATTGCATTTCCCAAGACTCAAAAAGCAGCTGATCCAATGTCCGAAGCACCCGGTGAGGTGGCTGATGAGCAGTGGAAAGAACTGGGCCTGCGCAAACGCAGGGCGATTCAGGAGAATAGCTGATATTTGTTCGTGCCCGGCCTTGTCGTTTGATTTCGGACTGTTCGATTTCGATCTGCGTTGACACCGGATGAAAAACAGAAGAATATGCAATTTGTGAAACGGACCCTGTTTTTTCTACTGATCATGTTGACTTCCTGTGCCCTGAAACCGCCGGTGCAGGAAATGTCTGACGCACGCTCTGCGATTAAAATAGCGCATGAATTGCCTGGTCATCAGAGCAGAGCAGATAAATATCTGAACAGTGCTGAAAAAGCACTGGATGAAGCTGCTGATGCGATTCGTGCTGAACGTTATGAACGGGCTCGCACCAAAGCATTGGAAGCTAGGCGTAATGCGCAGGAAGCAGCCCGGATCAAACAAAGTACGCATCCCAAAAAATCCAAATAATACAATTCTGACAAACGAGGTTTATCATGGCATTTGAACACATACGCGTGCCGGAAAGCGGTGACAAAATTACGATGGGTGAGAATGGAAAGCTTCAGGTTTCCGATCATCCCATTGTGACTTTTATTGAAGGGGACGGGATTGGTCCCGATATCTGGAAAGCGACCCGCGCCATTCTCGATGCCGCTGTTGAAAAGGCTTACAGTGGCCAGCGCAGTATTTCATGGATGGAAGTGTTTGCCGGTGAGAAAGCATGGAACCTCTATGGTCAGACTGATGATGCATGGCTGCCGCAGGAATCGCTGCAAGCAATGCGTGAATACCTTGTTGGACTGAAAGG
>CAZWWF010000210.1:0-2003 GCA_964636805.1 uncultured Zetaproteobacteria bacterium | reverse complement strand
GCCTGCAGCGCGCAAATCGGATCAATTTCTGTGACCCAGACCGTTGCTCCCATGCCCTTGAATGCCTGTGCGCAACCCTTGCCGACATCGCCATAACCGAGCACGACACAGATCTTGCCGGCAATCATGACATCGGTAGCACGCTTGATGCCGTCGAGCAGTGATTCACGGCAACCGTACAGATTGTCGAATTTGGACTTGGTGACCGAATCATTAACATTGATAGCCGGAAACGGTAGCTCACCGGACTCCTGCATCTGATACAGGCGATGTACGCCGGTAGTCGTTTCTTCAGTCACGCCCTTAATGGCATCGCGACGAGTGGTGTAGTAGCCCGGCTGACTGGCCAGACGCTTCTTGATCGATGCGTAGAGATATTCTTCCTCTTCCGAACCCGGATTATCCAGTACCGATGCATCCTGCTCAGCCTTGGCACCGAGGATCAGCAGCAATGTTGCATCGCCACCATCATCCAGAATCATATTCGGAGTGCCGCCATCATGCCATTCCATGATCTTGTGGCAGTACTCCCAGTAATCTTCCAGAGATTCACCCTTGTAGGCATAAACAGGAATATTTTCAGCAGCAATTGCCGCCGCCGCATGATCCTGAGTGGAAAAGATATTACAAGATGCCCAGCGCACTTCAGCACCAAGCGCCGTTAACGTCTCTATCAATACGCCGGTCTGTATCGTCATGTGCAAAGAGCCAGCAATACGCGCGCCCTTAAGCGGCTGCTCGGCAGCATACTTTTCACGGATCGCCATCAACCCCGGCATTTCCGTTTCAGCGATATCGAGCTCTTTACGACCCCATGCAATGTTTTCAGGTGACATATCCGCCACTTTGTAATCTGTAAAATCAGACATTCTCATACTCCTATGATCGCCCGGATTCGTTTGTCCGAACATAAAAATATGAGCACCGTTAAACTGTTTTGCGACTGAGCCTGGCAGGTTATCATCAAAACCTGCTGCAGTGCTCCTCAGTCTTAATAGCCGGTTACCCGGCTATCGATCCAATCAAACTCCGGCAGCTGCTTTAAGTGCAACAGCTTTATCCGTTCGCTCCCAGCTAAATTCCGGCAACTCACGGCCGAAGTGCCCGTATGCTGCTGTCTTGGCATAAATCGGACGCAACAAATCGAGCTCCTGCACAATACCCTTTGGCCGTAAATCAAACACTTCCCGAACAATTTCAGCCAGTTTGCCTTCGTCGATCTTGCCTGTGCCAAAGGTATTCACCATGACCGAGAGCGGATGCGCCACACCAATAGCGTAAGCTACCTGTACTTCACAGCGATCAGCCAGACCTGCAGCAACAATGTTCTTGGCCACATAACGCATCATATAACAGGCGGAACGATCCACTTTCGTGGGATCTTTACCGGAGAACGCACCGCCGCCGTGATGACCGAAACCACCATAGGTATCAACAATAATCTTGCGTCCGGTCACGCCGCAATCGCCAACAGGGCCACCAATCACAAAACGACCGGTCGGGTTGATATGGAATACGGTATCGGCATGCAACAGGCCGGTTGGAGCCAAAATCGGATTGATCACCTCATCCATGATCGCTTCGGACAGGTCTTTATGCTCAATGTCCGGATTGTGCTGCGTTGAAAGTACCACGGCATCAATGGCGACCGGTTTATAGTTTTCATATCGCACAGTAACCTGTGATTTGGCATCCGGGCGCAGGAAGTCCAACACCCCTGATTTACGTACTTCCGCCTGTCTAGCCACCAACTGGTGCGACAAATGAATCGCAGTCGGCATCAGCACATCGGTTTCATTGGTGGCATACCCAAACATCAAACCCTGATCACCGGCACCCTGATCCAGATCGATACCTTCACCTTCATTTACACCGGCAGCAATATCAACGGACTGCTTATCCAGGCTGACCAGTACAGAACAGGATTCCCAGTCAAAGCCCATCGCAGAGGAGTTGTAACCAATCTCCCTGATCGCAGAACGTACAACATCCTGATAATCGAC
>CAZWWF010000209.1:0-2101 GCA_964636805.1 uncultured Zetaproteobacteria bacterium | reverse complement strand
AAAAAGCGACTGGCTGAATACCTTTCCTGAGCTGAAAGAAAATCGGGACAAAGCATGGCATACCACTGCAGACAAGGCGATGCGCATGCAGGTAAAGCAGGGCAGTGTGCTGTTCCGTGATGGTGATGCCTGTAATGGTTATGTGCTGGTTGTGAACGGTGCGATTCGTGTGCAAAAAATTGATCCGCAAGGTCATGAAATCGTGTTGTACCGGGTGGAAGAAGGGCAGAGCTGCATGTTGACCACGACATGCCTTCTGGCAAAACAAAACTATCCTGCCGAGGGTGTAGCTGAAACGGATGTCGATCTGGTGTTGTTACCACTGGATGCCTTTGATTCTGCACTGAGCAAATCACCCGGATTCAGACATTTTGTTATGGCCAATATCGGTCATCGCATCAGTGACCTGATGCTGTTACTGGAGGATGTCGCCTTTGGTCGTAAAGACGTGCGCCTTGCCGGTTTCCTGCTGAAAACTGCCGCAAGGAACGGCGATGTACTCGAACTGACCCACAGGCAGCTGGCTGTTGAACTGGGGACTGCTCGCGAAGTAGTCAGCCGCCTGATCAAGGATTTTGAGCGTAAAGGTTTGGTAAGTCTGGGGCGCAACAGGATCACTATTCTTCGAATTGATCTGATTCGGGAAATTGCCGACAGGGATAAAGACTCCTGATGAGAGCAAGGAGCGTATGTTATGGAATAAAGCGCTCCGCATTGTAAACATAAACCGACGGATTCCATTTTCAACCCATCTGGCTTACAGTTTCATCATACAGAAATGCATGGCCTGGATGTTGTCGTGGCTTTCTTTATGGCTTTTGCTTTTCAGCAGAACAAGTCATGTGGAGGGCTGGTAAGACAAGCTGCAGTAGATATGTAATATCTCTGGTATATTACCATTCAGATGAACGGGAGTTCAATGAAAATCCTCGAAGAGTTTATCCAAAAAGAATCATCCAGCGGCATATTGTTGATTTTTGCAACGGTGCTGGCTTTGCTGTTCAGCAACACATTCCTGTCGCCGCTATATCAATCGTTTTTACATATTCCTGTTGAGATCCGCGTGGGTTCTCTGCACTTGGACAAGTCGTTGTATCACTGGGTCAATGATGGACTGATGGCGATTTTCTTTCTGCTGGTCGGGCTGGAGGTTAAGCGTGAGGCGCTGGCAGGGCATTTGTCTTCCATGCGTCAGATTGCTTTGCCCGCTTTTGCAGCCGTTGGCGGTATGCTGGTTCCTGCTCTGATCTATCTGGCTTTCAACGCCAATAATCCTGTTGCTATCAATGGTTGGGCCATACCTACGGCAACGGATATTGCCTTTGCACTGGGTATTCTTTCTTTGCTGGGGAAGCGTGTTCCTGTGTCACTGAAAATTTTCCTGATGGCATTGGCTATTATTGATGATCTGGGCGCCATCGTGATCATCGCAGTTTTTTACACGACCGATTTATCCACCTTGTCGATTGTCGTTGCACTGGTGTCGCTGGGCTGCCTGATTGCACTGAATCTTTTTGGCGTGACTAAAAAAGCAGCCTATTTTGTGATTGGAACGATATTATGGGTCAGCGTTTTGAAGTCCGGCGTGCATGCAACCCTGGCTGGCGTAGCGCTGGCATTTACCATTCCATTGAACGGAACGGATGAACATGGACGATCCGTTTCACCGTTGCAGGATATCGAGCATCATATTCATTCCTGGGTGGCATTCTTTATTCTTCCACTGTTCGCATTTGTGAATGCAGGCGTCGATATCACACAAATATCTGTCAGTCAGATGGTCGGTCCTGTGCCGTTGGGCATCATGTTTGGCCTGTTTGTCGGCAAGCAACTGGGGGTGTTCGGCTTTAGTTGGTTGGCAATCAAGCTGAAATTGGCCCAATTGCCGGAGGGGAGCAACTGGAAACAGCTCTACGGCGTATCCGTATTAACAGGTATCGGGTTTACGATGAGTCTGTTTATTGTTTCTCTGGCTTTTGATGATGACGCTGTTTTTCAATACACTGATAAACTGGCTATTCTCGTCGGTTCGTTTCTGTCAGGTATTGTCGGTTACCTGGTTCTGAAAACAGGATGGAGTAGATAACAGGCCTTCTTTTTC
>CAZWWF010000208.1:0-2119 GCA_964636805.1 uncultured Zetaproteobacteria bacterium | reverse complement strand
AATTCGTTCCTGTAGCGGCACCTGTTGATGCATCCGTTCCTGTTTTTGGAAAAACCCCAACAACATAACCTACGCCGGATGGCACAGTAGTACCGGGCATGATGCCTGACAGGCCGGGTCCATCGCCAGGCGGCACAGAGACGAATGTCTGGTTGGATACCCAATAACCGGACTCAGCTGTGGTGATAAACTTGATGTAAGAGACAGCCGAAGCATCAAAGGCTCTCTCCCTGTAGGTGGCATATGACGGGATAGCAATAGCGGCCAAAATACCGATGATAGCAATAACAACCATGAGTTCGATTAGCGAGAAGCCATCGCTGGCGTTTTTTCCGATCGCTCTTTCAGTCATGCGGTTGTCTGCGCAAAAATAATTTTGGCGCTTGATATTCGAGTAAATATCCATCTTCCCCCCAGACTGGCAGCGTATCTAATTCATTCTGCAATAACACTGTCAGACTATCAGGATAATTTCCATGTTTGTGAACATAACGATCCAGAGCCTGCTGAACCTGTAACGCTTTTTCAAAGGCGGCAATATCTTTGTTATAACGGGCCCTCTCATCCTCATCATGGGAGGCGGCAAGCATGCCTTTCAGCCAGATCAGGCCGGTACGAATATTGCCGCCGCTGGCCATAAGCATGCTGGCCAGATGACCAATCCACGCAGGAGCATCGGGAATATTACTGGCAATGCGTAAAATTTCCCCCGCTTTGACGGGGGCATTCAGATAATGAAAATAGTTGAAGCCTTCAAAAAAAGGCAGGACTACCTGCTCAGGTAAGGCGCGCCTTCCATTTTCCAGTATTGTGTTGGCTGCCTGAACGAATGTGTCTCCTCTATGCGCCAGTACTGATTCGCTGCGATAATATGTATCCAGAAACCTGGGGTGTAACTGGCTCATGGCGATGAAATGTTGCTGCATAATCTCCAGATTATTTTTATTCGGTGGCTTGTTCAGGCCTCCGTAATATACAGCTGTTTTGATAAACAGGGATTCAGCAATCAGCTGATTCAAATAACTGTGCCCCAGCACATCCAGCAAGCGAACCGGGAGCGCAGGTGATAAATTTTCTGAAGCCGTTGAAGTATGCCGGTCCTGGGCCAGAAAAAGAAAACCATAACCGATAAGCAACAGCACCAGAATAAGCGGCGATTTTATCGGAAATGGCTGTCCGCTCATAAAATATCCCTGCGCTGATAAATGAAACAGGACAGTATTAAAACGATTGCCAAATAGACGGTCATCAAGCTGAACGGTATCCATACAGGCATACCGATCATGATTTCCATGCCTTGATTGCTCAACACACTGTCTTTTAAATCCAGCAGGCTGAAGTCAGGGAAAATCATATTCATGCCCTGCAATATTTTATCCAGTCCTTGTGCTGAAGTTTCCGGTTGCTGACCGATTGATTCTCTGACCACAGGCAGGCCTGAACATATGAGTGAATAGGCAAGCGTTATCAGCATGACAGGAAAAGCGCCCCGAATGGCCGCGGATACAAGCATGACAATGCTCAGATGGGTCAACAAAATGAATTGCAGGCCGATCCATGTTAACGAGAAATGTGTGATGGAAAATACCGGAAAATAGATTTCACCGATGACTGGCTTGATCCAGATGATTTCAGCCATGGCCAGAGCGGCCAGAAGCAACTCGAAACAGAGCAGAAGCAGTGATAAACCGGCCATGGTTCCGAGCACATATTCCGTTCGGGAAATAGGGCGGGCAAGAATGCTGTCGATGACTCTGTGATCATCGTCCCATGCGATGGCTTGCACTGCGTAAAAAAGGATAAATAGCATACCGGCTGACCACATGATGGAAAAATGGAAGTCGCTGATGACGCGACCCAGATCGTGGCCGAAGAAGTCAATGAAGAAAACGCCACATATTTCGGACACTAGCGCGAATATACACAAGCCCCAGACTGCATTGCGCCTCAGCCCGTTAAGAAAGGTGATCTTTGCCAGTGCCAAAATGCGATTCATGGCTGATATCCTTTGACTATACTGACAAAGGCATCCTGCAGGCTGATTCCGGTTGCCCCCTGAACTGCAGATTGTTGTGAACACAAGTTGGCGATCGAGCCATTATAAAGCACATGTCCCTGA
>CAZWWF010000207.1:0-2124 GCA_964636805.1 uncultured Zetaproteobacteria bacterium | reverse complement strand
CGGATGCTGAAACACAAGGAGATCTACACTGGCATATCGAATCAAACCCTGCATGCGGCCCCTGCTTCAAAAGGAGCTGCGATCAATTCATCTGTATGGATGCCATCGACCCGGGATCTATCATAAGGATTTTACATGAGCTCTGAAAAATCATTTGCTCATCGCATGCTTTTGCATGCCCGTATTCCGGCCAGTATATTGATGGGCGCGGCTATTTTGCTTCTGGCAAAACCAACACTCATAAGCTGGATATCCGGGTTTCTTATCGTTGCCATGGGCGAAGGCTTGCGCCTGTGGGCCTCCGGCCATATTCACAAATCAGCAGAAGTTACGGTTACCGGCCCCTATGCCATGTGCCGTCACCCACTTTATCTAGGGCACTATCTGGTTGCCACGGGATTTTGCATTGCTGGCAACAGTCTGTTGGCCTTTATCATTGTCAGCGTCTCTTTTTTCGTTATTTATATCCCGACATGGAAAAATGAGGAACAAAACCTCATTGATCTGTTCGGCGATACCTATCGCGATTTCATGGCAACTACCCCTGCCCTGCTACCACGCTGGAACAGCCAGGTTTTTAGCGGTTCATTCAGCTGGGCACTGGTCAAACAGCATCGGGAATGGAATCATCTTTCTGCTTTGCTTGGCGGTATGATCATCATGGCTGTAATCAGCTTGTTACATGACAATCTGATTATGACCGTTATCGGCTTGTTAACATGAAACAAACAACGCGCCTGTAGCTATGACATTTCGCTTATCGGCGATGCTTTTTCTGATCATATCGCTGGCATTCCCTGCCTTTGCAGGCGCAAAGTCTGCGGCTTCAACAAAGGTCTCACCAGCATCTGACTGCATGCCCTATATCGGCGAACATATGAGTTTTGATGTTGGATGGGAGTTTATTAATGCCGGTTCGGCCAGTATGGATATTGTTGCTACCAAACGGGGCTGGCAGACCAGGACATTCGCCCGTACCAACAAAGTGCTGGATATATTTAAAAAAGTACGTGATTATATTACCGCTACCGGTCTCTGTATTGACGGGAAAATGCAAAGCACGTTGTTTGATGCCAATCTTACGGAACGCAAATACACAGCACAAAAACGCACCGAATTTCTGTGGCGGCAAAACAAGGTTGCATATACCCAGCATAATGTTAGCGAATATTTCGATGTGCCGGCTGGTCACTTAAGCGTAATCGATGCATTTCTGGCGGTGCGTAGTCAGCAATTAAACGCCGGAGAAACCCTGTCCATTCCAATCTTTGATTCGCGCAAACGTTATGAACTTGAAGTCAATATTCTGCCTGAAACAGAGATATTGAAAGCACCATGGGGTGAAAAGGTCAGGTGTATTATTGTAAAACCCAGGTTGAAAACAGCAGGTATTTTCACCAATAAAGGGAAAATGAAACTGTGGATGACTGATGACAACCGCCATATCCCCATCAAAATGATGGCTAAAATCAAGTTCGGCCGTATCTTTGCTCACCTGACCGCTTATCATATGAGCCCGGCAACGGAGTCGAAAACAAACATGCCCGCGAAACTGCCAGAGCAGAAACCATGACATTCTCTGATCTATTCGAAAAACTGTATATTTTCAGGAAAACGTATCTGACCCGGCACTGCCGAAAACACCATTCCCAGTTCGGTGAGGATGTGGTGATTAACGACTGGCTAGATAAACAAGTCAGAGATGGCTTTTACGTGGATGTCGGCTGTTATCATCCGAGCAAATTTTCCAACACCTGCTTCCTGCACAAACGTGGCTGGAAAGGTATCAACATCGATATGGATGCTATCAAAATCAAATGTTTCAATCTTGCCCGCCCCCATGATACAAATGTCAATGCTGCTGTGTCCGATCAGCATGGGACTGTCACCGTATATAATTTCAGCCGCTACGGACTGGGCTCCACGATTGACCCGGTAGTGGCCAAAAACACGCCAATGCCAGTGTACAGCAAAACTGAAATTGAAACAAAACCGTTAACGGAAATTATTGATGCCACGGAGTTCAGGGACAGGCAGATTGATCTGCTGACTATTGATGCCGAAGGTCACGATTTCAATGTCATACGCTCACTCGATATGAAGCGATATAAACCGAAAATTTTA
>CAZWWF010000206.1:0-2144 GCA_964636805.1 uncultured Zetaproteobacteria bacterium | reverse complement strand
GCTTTCATGCAATTAATCTGGCCGTGGAATTCAAACCCTCCGGGATGAAAATGATGGCTGGGTATACCGAGGCGGTGAATCCATTCGGCCCCGAATACCCCCTGATAGGCGAGATTGTGAATCGTATATACGCAGCGGGCCGAAGCGATGGACGGATGATGCTGATACTGTGTTTGCAGGAGTAATGGAATCATGCCGGTCTGCCAGTCGTGACAATGCAGGATATCTACCGGTTTGCCGAGTTGTGCGGCTGCTTCCAGAGCCACCCTGTCAAACAGCAGGAAACGCAGCAGATTGTCTTCATAGGCACCTCCGGAGGGGCCGTAGAGGCCTTCGCGGTTATACAGGTCGTCCTGTTCAACAAGAAGGAAATGAAGCCCGTCCACGACTGCTTCATGTAGCGGACAGTGGCGCTGAATGCCATCGGCCCACATTTCGATACTGGTATTCAGTGCTGTGGTGACAATTCCCGATGCCGCAATCTGTCGCCGATAAAACGGCATGATGACGGTCACTGAATGCCCGAGGTGTTGCAGGGCATGCGGCAATGAACCCGCGACATCAGCAAGCCCGCCTGTTTTGGCCAGCGGTGATGCTTCCGAAGCGATAAATATGATATTGAGTCCGGCCATGTTTCCCTCCCTGTTCCAAGGCTGGCAAGCCTAGCACATTCCGATTCATATCTGAAAAGATCAGATGGAACTTGGTATTTCTTGCATACGCCGGTAACCTGTTGCTTTACGTATGCACGGTTCATTGGTTTTAGAACATCTTGTCATTAAATATAGGGGGGTGGATTGTGTCTGATCTGACACGGTTGTCTGAATGGAAAAAATTGCAAACGCACGCTGAAATAATGAAACAGGTACATATGCGGGACCTGTTTGCTGCTGATCAGGATCGATTCAAACACAACTCGATTCAAGTGGGCGATATGTTGGTGGATTACTCCAAAAACATCACAACGGATGAAACCAAGCAATTGTTGTTTGATCTGGCGCGTGCGCGCGATGTAACCGGCTGGACCGAACGTTTGCTCAATGGCGAAAAAATTAATAATACTGAAAACCGTGCTGTGCTGCACACAGCACTGCGTAACCGATCCAATCGACCTATTGTTGTGGATGGTAAAGATGTGATGCCGGATGTGAACAGGGTGCTGGAGCAGATGCGCGGATTTACTGAGGCAGTGCGTTCCGGAGCATGGAAGGGCAGTACCGGTAAAGCGATTACCGATATCGTTAATATCGGCATTGGCGGTTCCGATCTCGGACCTGTCATGGTCACTGAAGCACTGACACCTTACGGACGTGATAAATTGCACATGCATTTTGTTTCCAATGTGGATGGTACGCACATGGTTGAGACGCTACGCCATCTGCATCGCGAAACGACATTATTTGTAATTGTATCCAAAACCTTTACGACACAGGAAACTATTACCAATGCCCGTACCGCGCGTGACTGGTTTTTAACCCGCGGTGGCACCAAGACAGCAGTGGCCAAACATTTTGTTGCTGTGTCCACCAATGCCAGAGCTGTGTCTGCCTTCGGGATTGATCCGGCTAATATGTTTGAATTCTGGGACTGGGTGGGTGGTCGATATTCGTTGTGGAGTGCGGTGGGGCTGTCGATTGCACTGTATATCGGCATGGATAATTTTGAAGACCTGCTCGCCGGCGCGCATGATATGGATGAACATTTCCGTTCGGCACCCCTTGAAGAAAATGTACCGGTGATTCTGGCTATGCTGGGTATCTGGTATAATAATTTCTTTGATGCCGATTCGCATGCGCTGCTGCCTTATGATCAGTATATGCATCGTTTTCCGGCCTATTTCCAGCAGGGTGATATGGAGAGTAACGGCAAGCGGGTAACGCATGCAGGGAAGCCGGTTGATTATTCCACAGGACCCATTATCTGGGGTGAACCCGGAACCAATGGTCAACATGCGTTTTACCAGCTGATTCATCAGGGCACAAAACTGGTACCGTGTGATTTTCTTGCTCCTGTCGAAACAAAAAACCCGGTAGGTCGCCACCATCCGATGCTTTTATCCAACTTCTTTGCCCAGACCGAGGCGCTGATGCTGGGGAAAACCGAAGATCAGGTGCGTGCTGAACTTGAAGCAGACGGGTTGAGCA
>CAZWWF010000205.1:0-2180 GCA_964636805.1 uncultured Zetaproteobacteria bacterium | reverse complement strand
GATTCCCGTCAAATTATTTTTGTCGATACTCCGGGTATTCATAAGGGCTCAAAACAACTGAACAAAAACATGGTGCGGGTAGCCTATGCGGCGGCGGAAGAGGCTGATGTGCTGGCTATTATGCAGGATGCCAGCAAACCTTTGGACAGGCCGACGAAAATGCTGATCGAGCGATTTTCAGATGGCCGTTTGAAGCAACCACGCATCCATGTGCTTAATAAGGTGGACCGGGCCGATAAGGCGCGGTTATTGCCGCGTTTACAGCAATTACAGCAGCTTGATCCCGGAGCCATGGCTTATGTGCCGGTATCAGCCCGGAAAGGCATTCAGACCGATAGCCTGTTGAATGAACTGACCAGTCATCTGCCGGTTCAGCCGCCGTTGCACGACCCCGACTGGTTTACCGATCAGAGCCAGCGTCAACTGGCTGCTGAATATGTGCGTGAACAGGTATTTCTATCCATGCATCAGGAGATTCCGTTCCAGACAGCAGTGGATATCGAACGCTTCGAGGAACACGGGGATGTGATTGAGATTGATGCTGTGATACTGGTCGGCAGTGAACGCCACAAACCCATGCTGATCGGCAAAGGCGGTGAAGGCATGAAATCCGTGGGTACCAAAGCGCGCAAGGGGCTGGAAGCCATTCTGGGTTGCAGGGTGCGTCTCAATCTATGGGCGAAAGTCGATGCGGACTGGTTTAATCATCCGGGAAAACTGATGGATCTGGGTCTGGGGTCAGAACAATAGCCGGGATTTCAGATCGTGCGATGTTAATCAGACGGATTCCGTATGGCGATACCTCGCTAATTTGCCATTTTTTTACCGGAGAGCATGGTCGTGTTGCGTTGATGGCCAGAGGTGCCCGTCGACCCAAAAGCGGTTTTCGTGCCAGTCTTGAACCTCTCCATGCCTTACAGATCAGCTGGCGATCCGGCCGTACGGGTATGGGAACACTTGTTGATATCCACCGTGGGCAGGGTTTGCTGGAGCCTTCCTTATTGCTTGATGGTTTGGAGTTGCTGGCCATCGCATCCCGTTTATTTCAGGAGGGTGACCCGCACGGGTTTGACGAGACAACTGCAGCGCTGTCATTACTGGCCGAACGTGGGCAGCAGCAGGGGTTACTGGCGGCGGTATGGTATATGCTTGATGTGGCTGGCTGGCTTGGTAATTTGTCGCACTGCTGGCAGTGTGGCAGGGAAGTGGAACAGACAATGTTCTGGCAGCACGGGCAACTGGTTTGTGATTCCTGCGGTAAGGGAATGTGGGTTTCAGCCGGATTACGCAAGTCGATTGCCGGGGTGATATCCGGTGGCCATGTTCGGCTCAGTATGGCGGATGCCGATACCTTGCGGGAGATGATTCGAATGGTGCTGCAGGAACACGGCATTAAGGCTACAGACAGTTTTGGGAATTATTGAGAGGCTCTGAGGGATGTTTATGATAAATCTTGGCGTGAATATTGACCATATCGCCACCATACGTCAGGCGCGAGGTACCGATTACCCTGACCCTGTAGATGCCGTGTCCATATGTCTGGCTGCCGGTGCAGGCAGCATTACAGCACATTTGCGCGAAGACCGTCGTCATATTCAGGATCATGATATTGAGCGACTGGCTGCGATTTCCGGCCTGCATCTCAATATGGAGATGGGAGCGAATGAGGAAATTGTAGCAATTTGTGAGCGTCTGAAGCCAGCGGCCTGTTGTCTGGTTCCGGAAAAGAGAGAAGAATTGACCACGGAAGGCGGACTGGATGTGGCAGGACACCGGTTACATCTGGCTGGTGTGGTTGAGCGTTTGTCTGCGGCTGGCGTGCGTGTATCGATGTTTATCGATCCTGTTCTTGAACAAATCAGGGCATCGAAGGAAATCGGTGCGCCGGTAATTGAATTGCATACCGGTCATTATGCCAATTATCAGGGAGAAGCTCGAGCCAGAGAGCTGGCGGCACTGGCTGCCGGTGCCAGGCTGGCCAGTGATATCGGGTTGATGGTGCATGCCGGACATGGGCTGACAATTGAGAATACGCCGGCGATTTGTGCTGTTCCAGAAATTGAAGAGTTGAATATTGGTCATGCCATTATTGCCGATGCCGTATTCAAGGGACTGCATCAGGCCGTCGCCGATTTCAGGGCGGTAATGGTCCGTTGACAGGGCAGCGCTGATGCCGATTG
>CAZWWF010000204.1:0-2203 GCA_964636805.1 uncultured Zetaproteobacteria bacterium | reverse complement strand
AATCACAATGATTACTGGCTCTTATTAAGCATCTCTGGATGCTTTATTGGTGCCGGAGACTGGACTCGAACCAGCACGAGTTTCCTCACCACCCCCTCAAGATGGCGTGTCTACCAATTCCACCACTCCGGCATATCAGGCCACCCGTCTGGATGACCGGAAACTTTATTCAGCGCCTGGCAAGCTATCTGTGGCCGGGGCCGGCGTGTCACTCTTCAATTTGGACGGATCAAAACCACCTTGCGTTGGTTTGGAATTGGCCGGCTGCTCAAGCGGAGCCTGATCTGCAATGGCGCGTTCTACCACAGAGCCTGCATGCTGTTGGGAAAAGAATGCCAGCGTCAGACTGGTCAACATGAATGTTGCTGCCAGGCCTCCTGTCAGTTTGCCCAGAAATGAACCGGAACCACGGCTCCCGAACAGTGTTTGCGCGCCGCCGCCGCCAAAAGATACACCCATATCCGCACCCTGGCCGCGCTGGATCAGCACTACGCCAATCAGCAGCAGTGCTACCAGCACATGTACGATTATTATTATTGTTGTCATCCTTGTCTCCTCAGCTCACCACTTTCACGGTGGCTTTCACAATCTCCATAAACGAATCGGCCTTCAGGCTTGCTCCGCCCACCAAAGCACCTTCCACACCAGGGCAACTCATCAGCTCTTCAGCATTGCCCGGATTGACGCTGCCGCCGTACAGGACACGACAATCGTGGCCGAGCCGGGTTAATTCTTCATGTACAAACGCGTGTGTTTCGGTCACTTGTTCCGCAGATGCAGTGACGCCCGTACCAATGGCCCAGACCGGTTCATATGCTACGGTCAATGGCATTTCTTTCGGCGCACCCTTGAGGATCGACAGCTGTTCAGCCAATACCGAATTGGTAATGCCTTTCTCGCGTTGCTCCAGTGTTTCACCGATGCACAGGATAGGCTCCAGTCCGTGCAGCCAGGACGCATTCATCTTGGAGCGAATCTTGGCATTACTCTCGCCAATGATGCTGCGGCGCTCGGAGTGTCCGATAATCACATAGTGGCAGTTGGCATCGCGCAACATCATCGGACAGATAGAACCGGTGAAAGCCCCTTTGTCTTCATTATAGACATTTTGTGCGCCCAGCACCACGCCCATCGAGGCCAGTCGATCAGACATGGGGTGCAGCAGTGTGAACGGTGGCATCAGCGCCACTTCGACATGATCCGGAGCCGGATTGCCCCCGAAGGCATCCATGAACTCATTGGCCTCCTGAAGTGACCCATTCATTTTCCAGTTTCCCGCAATCAAACGGCGTTTTTCACTGCTCATGCCAGACCTCCCGGATATTGTTGCCGAATGTTCCAGAAAGCTGAACATCCATAGCCAACGGCTCGAAAAAGGTTGCGGATTCTAGGAACAATCCCTTATAAGGCAAGGGCCAATAAGAAATGTTATGTCTTATGCCGATATCGGCTACGCTTGCCCTATGAAAGACCATCATTTCAAACGCCCGAAAAAGGCACTTGGCCAACATTTTTTACGGGATCACAGTGCTATTCGCTGTATCGCGTGCGCTATCCATGAAGGGGCATCTGTAATCGAAATCGGTCCGGGCCCCGGAGCGATTACCGAAGCCTTGCTGAACCGGGCTGGCAAACTGGTTGTGATTGAGATGGATGATCATTTTGCGGCCCATTGGCAACGCGTAGCTGAAAAAAATAACGTGTTGTCAGTGATTCATGGTGATGTGATGCAGGAGCTGGATCGGGCGGTGGAATCTATTCAACCGGACTGGATTGCCGGCAATTTACCCTACAATCTCAGCGGCCCGCTGACTGCCATGCTGGCATCCTACAACCTCTCCGGCGGCATGGTGCTGATGTATCAGCGCGAAGTGGCTGAACGCATTGCGGCTGACCCCGGCAGCAAAGTCTACGGGGGGCTGTCAGTGCTGGTGCGCCACTATTATGATGTGAAACGGCTGCTGGTTCTGCCTCCCGGAGCTTTTTCGCCGCCGCCAAAAGTGCATTCGGCAGTGATCCTGCTGACGCCACATGGAAAAAATCCGGCATGTAAATATCAGTATTTGCAGCAAACCGTACGGCAGGGCTTTGCCCATCGCCGCAAAACGATTGCCAATAATTTCAGGGGTTCTATCACTGCTGAACAGTTTGAGGCGATTGGTATTAACCCGCGCAAACGACCTGAACAACTGGATTATGATCA
>CAZWWF010000203.1:0-2207 GCA_964636805.1 uncultured Zetaproteobacteria bacterium | reverse complement strand
ACAGGTGTCTGTACGATTTCCAGTTGGCCGGCATCAGCACGCGCCAGCGTCAGCAAATCATTCACAATGCGTTGAATTCGATCAATCGTACCCAGTTGCTGGCGCAGAATATGCTGGTATTCATCTACCGTGCGCGGGTGCCGAAGGGCCACCTCAATTTCACCCTTGAGAATAGTCAGCGGAAGGCGCAGTTCGTGTGAAGCATCGGCAGTAAATCGCTTCTGGGCCTGGAAACTGGCTTCGAGATCAGCAAACATTTTATTCAATACCCGGACCAGCACCTGAATCTCTTTATCTAGCGACTTTGATTTGAGCCGACGCGTCAGATCACCCGCGGCAACGCCACGCGCCGTATTGGTGATTTCATGAATCGGTTCCAGTGCCCGTTTGGCCATATAGTATCCGGCAGCGGCACTGATAATGATAGAAATCAGACCGAGAAAACCACCAACAATATACAATAAATTGAATACGGCACGAATATCCGCCGTGTTATGCCCCAGCATCAGCGTGGCTACAATCCTGCCTGCGTTGTGAATCGGATATGCAATAACTCTGACATTGCCTTTGTTGAGTAATGACTCGGTCGAAGCAAAGGAAGGTGTCCCCGAGCGGAAAGCATGGCCGAGTGCACGGCTGACATCATTACCTCCTTTGTCGATGAGTGATCGGTCAGAGCGAAACAGAATGCGCCCATTGGCTGCAACCAGCTGAATAGCACCCGGATAATGATCTGCAAAGCTGCCCAGATGACCGGACCAGAAATAGAAAGGTGAACTTTCCAGCTCATTGACCAGCGATGTCGCCTGCGTCATGAGCTGGTCATCCAGTTCATAATAGACCCGGTTGGACAGAACTGTGTACAGCACAACTGCCGTGAACAGTAAAATGCCCAGTTCCAGAGAAATATAAAGCAGCGCCAGCCTTCCGCGAAAAGTGCGGAACATATTGGAACGCACCCTGTTGATGATACCAGATGGAAGCAGAGTCAGGATAGTTCCCGGTCGCGGTGACGGTCAGTCAAGCCGATCAGTTTGGCGGTGAATCGTCGCTGAGAAGATACCCCTGACCTCGCAGGGTATGCAACAACGGCGGCTCATAGCCTTTGTCGATTTTAGAGCGAAGATGACTGATATAAACGTCAATCACATTACTTTCCGGGTCGAAATTCATATCCCAGACGTGTTCTCCAATCAGGGTGCGAGAGAGCACCTTGTCTTTATTGCGCAACAGGTATTCGAGCAGGGCGTATTCTTTGGTGGTTAGACGAATAGCTTTATCATTGCGTGTCACCCGTCTGCTGATGGGGTCCAGCTCCAGATCAGCAATCTTCAGAATCGGTGATTTACTGTCGGATTGTCTGCGCAACAGGGCCCGCACACGAGCCAACAATTCTTCAAACGCAAAAGGCTTGGCCAGATAATCATCTGCACCGGCATCCAGACCCCGCACTTTATCCTCGATCGAATCCCGCGCAGTCAGCATCAGTACCGGTGTTGCCACACCGCTGGCACGAAGTTCGCGGCATACGACAATGCCGTTTTTCTTTGGCAGCATGAGATCGAGAATGATTAAATCATAGTCATTGATTTCGGCCAAAAACTCACCGTCCTCACCATCATAGGAAACATCGACGGCATGCCCTTCCTCTTTCAGACCTTTCTGAATAAAATGAGCAACACGCTCTTCGTCTTCAACAACCAGAATTTTCATGCGGCTTAGTGTAGCATCCATCTGGTGAATGCGCTAAGCCTGAAATGGGGGATAAATCATGGATTACCGGGTGCTCAACAAAAAACAGGTATATCAGGGCTTTTTTGCTATGGATGAATACGTTATTGAGCACGATTGCTTTGGTGGCGGAAGCATACAAATAAGCCGTGAAAACATGGAACGTGGCGATGCGGCTGCCATATTACTCTATGATCCGGACACGGATGAGGTATTACTGCTGGAGCAATTCCGCATAGGGCCTGCTGTACGTAATGAAAATCCGTGGCTGATAGAGATTGTTGCAGGCATCATTGATGAAGGAGAAACCGCAGAACAGGCTGTGATTCGAGAATCCCGGGAAGAATCGGGATTTGTACCCACCGATGTCATTTTCCTTGGCCGTTATTATACCACGCCGGGAGCCTGCTCGGAGCGAATCGATCTGTTTCTCGGCATGGTGGACAAACATAAGCCGGTTGGCGAGGGCGGCGGTT
>CAZWWF010000202.1:0-2220 GCA_964636805.1 uncultured Zetaproteobacteria bacterium | reverse complement strand
CATTGGCCGGCAGGCCATGTTTATAACTGAAAGAAATGACCGTACATGACAATCGATGTTGCTCTTGCCCCGGCTTGCGCCAGAACAAATCAACCTTCTCCGCCAGTTCATAAGGTGTTAAATAACTGCTGTCCAGAATCATATCCGCCATGGATCGAATCGGCATCAGGTTTTCGCGTTCCTGCCGGATAGATGCCATCAGATCATGGCTGTCGGGCAACGGATGGCGGCGCCTGACCGTGGAAAAGCGGCGCTGCAGTACTTCATCTTCTGCCTCAATAAACAGCAGCTGCCAGTCGTCCGGCGTACACACATCCTCGATAGCCGCTCTGATGGCTCTGGCAGTAAAACCACAGCGCGCATCCAGACAGACTGCAGCCGGTTGTTTGCGCCCCTGCATGCTGATTGCCCAGTCCTGCAGCATTTCCAGCGGCAGATTATCCGTGCAGAAAAAGCCTGCATCTTCCAGTGCATGCAATACAGTACTTTTACCTGCTCCGGACAGGCCGCTGATTAACAGCATTGCGATTTTTCCGGTATATTAGCGCGCATGAATTTTTTCCACCCCATGGTATGAAACATTGCCACAGGTTGGAAAAAAGCTTGCCGGCGCGTTGTTTGTTCCATGTTAATGCCCCTGCTCTATTCTGTTCTGCAGTGATTGCACAAAATCCTCGCCACTGTGAATGCCGCGCTGTTTCAGTAACTGGTTACGGGTTGCCACTTCAATCAGAACTGCCAGTGAGCGGCCGGAACGAATGGGGATCGGTATACGCGGAATCGGCACGTCCAGAATACCGGTCTCGCTATCCTCGCCCAGTGCCCTGTCTTCCGGAGCAACCTGATCCCAAGGCACCAGTTCTACCATCAGACTCAGCCGCTTGGTGTCGGTAATCGCTGCAGCGCCATACAGGTCACGAATATTAAGTATGCCCAGCCCGCGAATTTCCATATGATAACGTAATGCATCGGGACTGCGGCCGACTGCGACCTTCGGGCTTTCTCGGGAGAATTCGACCATATCATCTGCAATCAGGCGATGACCGCGTGAAATCAGCTCCAGCCCGATTTCACTTTTGCCGATACCGCTGGCACCGGTGATCAACACACCAAGACCGAAAATATCCATATATACACCATGCTGATAGAGCACCGGCGCCAGGCGATGCGACAGAAAGAGCAACATATTTGTCATAAATGTCGAAGACGGGTAGTCGGATACCATCAGGGGCGTATCGGTGCGCCTGGCTGCATCAAGAATGAAATCAGGCGGCTGTTGCCCCCGGGTAATGACCACTCCGGCAAGGCGAAGATCAAAGACAGCATCGATAGCCTGCTTTTGCTCTTCGGGCGTTCGGGTGGCCAGATAGCTCATTTCGGTCTGCCCGATCACCTGCAGACGATAATCACTCAGGTGTTCAATATAACCGGCAAATGCCAGTGATGGTTTTTGCATACGTGGATGATCAATGTAACGATCAAGCCCTTTTTCCCCTGCAAGCAGACGTATTTTTGCCGCTTTTCCCTGCTCGCTTAACAGTTCACGAATCGTGATGCGCCGGGACTGATGCATCAGTCAACATGAACCCTGCTGGCAAACAACGCTGCCACGGCTTCCGTACTGTCGGCTTCCATAATCTGTTGCCGGAAGCTTTCCTGCTGCAAGTTTCTGGCCAGTTGCGCCAACAATTCCAGATGCTGACGATCATCGGAATCCGGCACCAGTAACAGCACCACGATATGAACAGGATTACCGTCAATGGCTTCAAAATCCACACCGCCGGTATGCGTTGCCAATGCCAGCATCGGCGCGGTCAGATCAGGCATACGGCCATGCGGTATTGCTACCCCGTGGCCAATGCCTGTGCTGCCCAGCTGCTCGCGGGCCATCACCACTTCCATGACCGTATCAGGATCAATCGAAGTCAGAACATTAGCAAGTTCTGTGATCAGGGCCCGCTTGCTATGGGCCTGTGAATCTAGCTGAATATGGTCAGGGGTTAACAATGGCATCGGAATCCGTCCTGAATCAAGCGGTTTCTGGCTCAATCCAGCTTAACGCGCCATCCTGTCGACGATACACTGCATTGAGTTGTTCGGACTGATCGTTGGTAAAAAACAGCAGGTCACGGCTTCCGAGCTCCAGTTGCATGACAGCCTCATCAACACTCATCGGTTTGGCATCTATCTGTTCATGACGCAGTGTCTCAGGCTGATAAT
>CAZWWF010000201.1:0-2262 GCA_964636805.1 uncultured Zetaproteobacteria bacterium | reverse complement strand
TTACCTTCGGCATATTCATATCGAGAAGGATAAGATCGTATTCCTGATCTCCGGCTAGAGCGTCGAGCGCTTCTTCACCATTATTGGCTATCTCTACTTTATGTCCGGCACGTTTAAGGATTTCTAATACAACTTCCTGATTCACAGGGTTATCTTCAGCCAGTAAAATATTGAGGGGTTTTTGTATCATCTTCCGCTTCAAGACATCGTTGATAGAAATTACATCGGCAGAGTGGTGGATAACACTCGATGCATGTAGGGCATTGAACAGCAATGACTCCTGTATCGGCATATGCAGCACGGAAGAGAAACCGGCCGCTAACATGACAGAATCATCTGGGCGCCTTTTTTCTGATTCAATCAGAATGATATCCAAGTCTTTCAAGGCATTTTTACCGCGGACGGCATGGGCAATCAATTCAGGAGCACATTGTAGCTCGTTGCGGTTAACCAGAACCACATCGTATGGCTGCCCCATTGACCAGGCATCCATCAGATTGGATAAAAGAAACCTTTCATTTTTGATGATGCTGTAGTGTGCCCTCCAGCGAATAAGCATGGTTTCCATGGCGTTGTCTGATGGGCCTTTCCCCAACACCAATATATTGATTTTGGCCAGGTCGCGCGCTGCCTGTTTTTCTGCCTGCAGATCAAAGGGGATCTCGATTGTAAATGTGCTTCCCATCCCCTCCACACTAGAAAGGCTGATACTTCCACCCATCATTTCCACCAGATTCTTTGCTATGGTGGTACCGAGTCCTGTGCCACCAAAACGCCGTGTAATTGTATTGTCAGCCTGAGAGAAGCGTTCAAATATTTTCCCCTGTGCTTCTTCAGACATGCCAATGCCGGTATCAGTTACGTTGAAAAGCAGCCGAGTATCCGTGCTATATTCGCCCAGACTGACACTGACACTGACGTTGACACTGCCGTGCTCGGTAAATTTCACCGCATTTCCAATGATATTGAGCAGGATCTGTTTTAGATGTTTGGGGTCTCCGACCAGAGCAAATGGCACTTCGGGGTCAATATGGAGATTAATCGCGATGCCTTTATCAATGGCATGGCCCTCAAATATGGCAATCACACCATGCATCAGCTGGTGCATATCAAACGGTTCTTTTAACAGCTCAAGTTTACCCGCTTCGATTTTGGAGATATCGAGAAGGCGCTCGATCAAACCCAGCAAGTGATAAGCCGACTCCTTGATAACAAATGCAAAACGTTTCTGTTCCGCATCAAGGTTGGTACTCAATGTCAGGTCATTCATTCCGATAATGCCATTAAGTGGAGTACGGAGTTCATGGCTCATATTGGCAATAAACTGGGATTTCGCCTGGTTGGCAGCTTCAGCATTTTGTATTGCATGGTGAAGCTGCTTTATCAAACGGCCCATATAGAGGGGAACAATTACAAGTGTGATTAGAAATGCGCCACTGAACCAGATATGTGTCTGCCAGAAGGGGTTGGCAATACAAGCCGTAATAAACCCGACGATGGAAAAGAACATTGAAATATATAGATATTTGGAACCGTACCGAAAACCATTCCCGGTAATAACCCACAAGTAGATTGCCAGCAGTGGAGCAGCCATCTCATTAGACAAAATAAGTACTGTAGAGAGGGCCGCTACATCACCCGCAATACCAAGAACCCTGCGTAAATGGCTGGTGGCAGGAAAAATGCAAATCCATAAGAACAGCAAACCCGACAAGAACATATATACTGCACTTACCATGTAGGCAGTCGTGTGATCAAATATGAAGAACCAACAAAATATAATTGCTACAAAAACAAGTCGTATAATGGCCTGTTCATGCTCATTATCCGGGCGATCATGAAGGCGCTTCTTCACGGATGTAAGCCATTCAAACTCCATACGGCTAAGCTAGCAGCAATAACTGTGGAATTTTACATCTTTTCTGGTTTGAGCTTGAATTACAGGAAATTGATATTTCAGATTATCCGAACATTGTAACCACGAAGAGTGATCGGTTTGTATGCGTGGCAGACCACACGGTCTGCTCTAATCCCAGATGAAAACAGTACCTGAATTGATTTTTGCTGTGAAAGCAGGTCTTGGCTATCAATCTGCTACATCAACCTGCACAATGTCGTCTTTCACACGAACGGGAAAGGTTTCGATATCCTCATAAGCAGGTGGAGTCAGGGCGCGTCCATCGCGGATGCAGAAACGGGCGCCGTGGCGCGGGCAGATAATCTGGTCGCCGTCACATTCGCCGCTGGCCAGTTCGCCGCCGT
>CAZWWF010000200.1:0-2295 GCA_964636805.1 uncultured Zetaproteobacteria bacterium | reverse complement strand
GGAGCCATGCCATGATTATATTTTAACAGCCTTGAACCACGCTATCCCGATTCAACATTCAAGGCTTGTATCTGACTCTATGTTTTTTGGGTCACCGTCATTTCATTTGCGCCAGGAATTTTGTCGCCAGCTTTTTAAATCCCTGTTTATTGGGATGGATTTCATTCAGCCACTGATTGGCATTGATTGTTCCAATGGTATTTACGCGAATAAAGTTGGCCGTGGTTGCTCCCAGCTGAATCAGCATGTTGTTCAGCCGCTCGATCATCAGATTTACGATTTCCTGCTGAATTGCCGGATCCCTGATCTTTTTAGCGATCATGAACGGCTTGATCCATGGCCCGAATTTGAGCAGTCCGCCCAAAAAGACGGCGGGTTTTCCGGAAGGCGGAAGATGGTCATAGCCATGAGTGATAATGGTGGTATCAGGGCTATGTTTGTCCCTGATCTCAATGAGTGTCAGATATGCTTCCCTGATTCTGGCCATTTCGCCATTCAGACCGGATGTTGCATTGCCCCAGTTGATGGCGGCGTGTGCATCCATGCCGTCTTTCCATGTGTTGAGAAAACGGGGCATATCGCCTTCACCGACAATATCGTTACCGCCACCGGAGAACAGGAGATAGGAGACATGGGGTTGCACAGAGGCAGGGATTTTTTTCAGTTCTTTTTTTATTTCTTTCAGGGCAAAGATCATGAAAGCTTTTTGCCTGCCCGTCATCATACAATGTGCTTCATCACCGACACTTTCCATTCTCAGAATATTGAATTGATCGCTGTCTTCTATGTGGTCGATGATATTGCTGCCATGGTGTGTGGACAGCAAACCATCCGGATAACCGAACCATGAGTCACCTTCGGTCACGACCACGGGTTTCTCTTTGTGAATATGGAGCATGCCTTTCAGCTGATTAATGTCTCTTGTTGAATTCATCGGCGATTTCCCCCCCCCAAGACTTGTATCTCGTTAACGCCAACCAATGATGCCTCATTAGTCGGCGTTAACGAGATACAAGGTCTTGTTTCGTACATTTTCACCTTCCTTGATTATTCGTCTCACAGCAGAATGATGTAAACTAACAAAATTAGCAATTTATTGTATTGCGTCGCATATTTACGGCAGGTTTTTCTTATCCAGTCGCGTTGGTCTATATTCGACTGAGCGATTTCAGATAGGGGCTAGTGACTAAGCTATATTCTTGCATGGGAAAATACCTGGTTTGATTCTTCGGAAAACCAACTAAACAGTCATCTTTGTTCCTGTGAAGGTGGGCTGGATTTGCGGGTAATAAACCCGGGTAAAGGTGCAAGGTTCAGCCTTTGGGGTGAAGCTGTTACACTGCCGCAAAATTCCCCGGCGGGTAGCATGGACGCTGACCAATTGCCGATAAAAAGGATCAAGCATGAACGAACATGAAATACTGGCGATGTATGAAGATGCAGGGGCCTTGTTGAACGGACATTTCATTCTTTCCAGTGGTCGCCATTCGGCCCGTTATTTGCAATCGGCGCTGGTGCTGATGAATATTGACCATGCGACGAAACTGGCTCAGGAATTGATTGGCAAAGTGGATGATGCCGGTCAAATTGATCTGGTGGTCGCGCCGGCTATTGGTGGTTTGGTCATTGGCCAGGAAGTAGCCAGGCTGATGAAAAAGCCGTTTATGTTTACCGAGCGGAAAGAGGGCGAAATGCAGTTGCGGCGCGGCTTTTCGATTCCCGACGGAAGCAGGATTCTGGTGGTGGAAGATGTGATTACAACCGGAGGCTCGGTGTGCGAATGTATGGCCGTGGTGCGCCGGCATGGCGGTAATCCGGTGCAGGTGCTGGCCGTAGTGGATCGGGCTCCTGGCGAGATGGATCGTTTCGATGTGCCGTATGCAACGGCGATCGAGTTGAATGTGGAGACCTACGCTGCCGATGATTGCCCGATTTGCCGCGAAGGCCTGTTGCCTGCGGTTAAGCCCGGCAGCCGTGGTGCGGCATAGCATCAAGGCACGTTGCCAAAAGCGAGCCATCGGGTGAATGGCGGGCACAGCAGAGAGTATCCCCTGGGGGACGCATGACACGAATGAACACGAATTGAGAGACAACTGGAGAAGATAGCTTGAAGTTTTTAATCAGTGAGCATTGGTGAAATCAGTGGCTAAGGGGTTCCTGACTGCGTCCGGCTTGCCGGATTAGCTGCTTTGTATTAATAATATAATAGATTGTATTGTGACAGAGACCACGGAGTGGCGAATATGCGCTCCATAGCGTTTCAGTTTGAATAATGAGGAGTTTGGATGAGTGAAC
>CAZWWF010000199.1:0-2314 GCA_964636805.1 uncultured Zetaproteobacteria bacterium | reverse complement strand
GCAAGTCATTTCCTGGTTACAAGTCATACTAACGCATGCATCGAAGTTCTGCGTGATCAGTCCCTTTTTAAATGACAGGTTTCGGGTAATCCTTGCCATTCAGGCAACCCCGACCTAGAAGCCAACCATGGCCATTAAATCAACGATTTTCAAAGCTGAACTCCAGATTACAGACATGGATCGCAATTATTATCACGATCATGCGCTGACGATTGCACGCCATCCGTCGGAAAATGATGCACGCATGATGCTGCGTATTCTGGCTTTTGCCCTGAATGCACACGAAAGACTTTCATTCACCAAGGGGTTGAGCAGCGAGGACGAACCCGACCTGTGGCAGAAGAATTTGAGCAATGAAATCGAATTATGGATTGATCTCGGCCTGCCTGATGAAAAACGTATCCGCCGCGCCTGTGGACGTGCCGAAAAAACCATCATCTACACCTACAACAGAACCGGGGCAGATGCATGGTGGCATAAGATGCAGGGTAAACTGCAGCGTTTCACCAACCTGAGTGTTTTCAATATCGACGATGCCACTGTAGCTGCACTGGCCGGCTTCAGTCAGCGTACCATGCAATTGCAATTCACCATTGCCGACGGAACCACCCTGCTCTCCAATGGCGAACAATCGTTGGAAATCACCCCGACCGTTACCAGACGCTAATGGCCGTCAGAATCGACAAATGGTTGTGGGCAGCCCGTTTCTTCAAGACACGCGGCCTTGCCACCGAAATGGTCAGCGCCGGCCATATTCAAATAAACGGAGAACGCATCAAGCCATCCAAACCCGTTCAGATCGGTGATGAACTCCGCATCCGCAGAGAACAGGACATGTTCATCGTTACCGTCACCGGACTGGCTGAAAAACGCGGTTCGGCAACTGTGGCACAATCCCTGTATCAGGAAACAGAACAGAGCATTGCCGCACGTGAGGAGCAAAAACAATTGCGCAAGCTTCATGCTGCATCTTCCCCTGCTCCGAATAAACGCCCGGATAAAAAAGCCCGCCGACATATTATCCGATTCATCAAAAGAGAGGATTAGCCGTGAACGATACCGAAGCCATTAAGCATCTGGAACAATCAGATCAGTACAGAGTAATTCAGCGCCTGAATGCGCCCGAACGTTATTGGCATGGAGAACCGTCCACAGCCCGAATCGGCATCGTGATTGATGTTGAGGCGACAGGCCTGGATACTGACAAGGATAAAATCATTGAGCTGGGATTTGTTGCATTTGAATATGATGCGGGCTCCGGGCTGATTTACCGTATTCTGCATACTTATGATGCATTTGAAGACCCGGGAGAACCACTTGAGGATATCGTCAAACAAATCACCGGCATTACAGATGACATGCTGGCCGGCCAGCATCTGGATGAAGATGGTGCCAACGCATGGCTCAAAAAAGCAGACCTGATCATTGCCCACAATGCCGCTTTTGACCGCCAGATGCTGGAGCGTCGACTGCCCGTCGTCAGTAAATCCAACTGGGCCTGCACGTTTCATGATATTTCATGGCAGGATGAAGATATATCCAGCCTCAAACTCGATTATATTGCCTATAAACTGGGTTTCTTCTTCGACGGCCATCGCGCTGTCAATGATGCTCAGGCGACCCTCCACTTATTGACTAGGACACTGCCTTGCTCCGGAAAGCTTGCCATGAGCGTATTGCTGGCCGGAGCACGGGAAAAGAGTCGTCGTTTTTTTGCTTTTCGCGCCCCATTTGAGAAAAAAGATGACTTGAAAGCACGCGGTTACCGCTGGCTACCGGAATTCACCTATCAGGGCAAAAAAGGAGTCTGGAGCATCGCCGTACCTGAAGCAGACATCGAAACTGAACAGCAGTGGCTCTCCGATTATATTTATAAAGGAAAAACAGCGCAGTTCATTGTTAAGGAGATCACGGCTGCGGATCGTTATTCGGTCAGGGAGTTTACAGCGCCATGATATATCGATTCGATCCGGCTATTCCTGACAAATCAGATATCCCCGATGCATCATGAATAAACAGGCTCAGCTATGCTGACAATATCGCATTCGATCATTATCGCCGACGATGAAATCGACATGCACGCCATTCGTGCCCGGGGTGCTGGAGGACAGAACGTCAACAAGGTATCCAGCGCTATCCATCTGCGTTTTGATATCAAGGCGTCGTCTTTGCCGGCTGACTGCAAAGAGCGGCTGTTACAATTAAGAGACCGTCGCATCAACAGCGACGGCGTGATCATCATCAAAGCTCAGCAGTACCGCAGCCAGGATAAAAATAAAACGGATGCATTGAACCGGCTGCATGAACTGATCAG
>CAZWWF010000198.1:0-2315 GCA_964636805.1 uncultured Zetaproteobacteria bacterium | reverse complement strand
GGGATTCAGCATGGTGCATGGAACTCCCGTGCACTTTTGATGCGGGAAAATGGTTATCTTGTCGGCAATCTGCTTTCGGCAATTAAGCCGGAAGACTTTACGGGTTCGAACGCACGGCTGGATGATTTGAAACAAATTCTGCTCGAACAGTTTCTGATTCGTGTGAACGATGGTTGGATTTTCCGTCAGGCAAGATTCTACCGTGGGGCTATACAGGCCGAAGTTGAGCAGGATGCGGCCAGTAAAATTCTGTTTGCCATGCTGGAAGATCCTGCATGGCAAACACCCGAACGCTATGTATTACTGCGTGAGGTTGCCCGTTTATTGCCTCTCTCCGTGGAACCCGAACTGGGTGTGAAGATCCGACAGGCTGCCACCGATATTTCGGAAAAGGATAAGGGCTTTCATGATTTGCGCGTCAAGATACACAGCTTGCCCGATCGGGGTGATGCGGCAAGTGTGAGAGCCTATGCCCGCAATCGTGGCCGGGCTGATTTGCAGGGTCTATACGAATCGTTGGCGACTGATCTGGATGCCTTGTATGCACCACAGACAACTATTCTGCGGTTAAAACAGCTGGCAGATGAATCGACCAACCAGCAATTTAAACAGAAAATGGCAGAAACGATAGATGCTCTTCAGAGGGCAAACGGTATTCCTGAGACCATTGCTGTGGTCGCTTCCAGAGCCTTGATGTTGCGTAACATACTGCTGCATAAAAATAGCTATTCGGTATACAATCGATTGCGTTTTTTACGCGCTTCACTGGTTCTGGAACAGGAAGCCTATGCATTGGGAAACCAGTTGGTTAAAACATCGGAAAGAACAAGCCGTGTAACCCGACTTGGCTGGTTACGATATCTGGGCGAATCATTGCATGCAACAGGGTTGTTGTCTGACCGTCAGTGGCAAGCAGCCAGCGCTGAACTGGAGAAGTTGATTCAGAATGAAGATATCAGTGTTCACGACTATTACACAGGCTTGCGATATCTGGCGCGTATCAGCGAGTGGGCTCAACGCACGCTGGAATTTCATTTCAATAACACCGTGAATCACTGGCAGCGTTTAACACCGCTGGTTCGAAATTTTATGCCTGAGCGTTTACGCAGCAGCCCGCTGTTGCCATTCACGCGGATTCTGGATTCATTGGTTGCTGATGCCGGCCACCTCACTGGCATTAAACACAGGGTCTTCGGGCAGCAAATAGCAACCGGCTTACGTGCATTAAATCCGGGAATTCGGCGTGGCGTATTGTTATTGGCGCCGGCGCCGGGGGGTGATATGCGGGCTGATGGTATCTATATGCTGGATGCAACCCGTCAGGAACTGAAACCTGTGGCAGGTATTATTACCCGGGGCGAAGGAAGTTCTGTATCGCATGTGCAACTGTTGGCACGCAATCTGGGGATCCCGAATATGGTCGTTGATGATAGATTATTTGCTGTGATTAAAGCCCATGTTGGTGAGCGTATTGTCATGGCTATCAGTTATCAGGGCATGGTTTCCATCGAGCCGGACAGTTCGAAGTGGGATGCTGTTTTTGGGCGGGAATTGATTGCCAGAGATATCATCTCAGTGGATCTGAAAAAACTTGATCTGGCAGATACGAGACTGAAACCTCTGGATGAAGTCCGTGCCAGGGATTCGGGTCGAATAGTTGGCCCTAAAGCAGCCAATCTGGGAGAACTGTTCCATTATTATCCGGATATGGTGAACGCGGGCATTGTACTCCCCTTTGGTGTGTTTCGAAGGCATCTGGATCAGCCAATTGAACAGGGAGGTCCGAGCGTATTTGAATGGATGCAGTCTGAATACAAGCGCCTGGCACAAATCAGCAGCAGTTCACAACGAAGCAGGGAAACACGGTTGTTTCTGGCTCGTTTGCGCCAGTGGATTATCAACAGCGATCCCGGCGAGTCTTTTCGGCAGCAGCTTCGCAGTGCGCTCAGGCATGAATTTGGTGAAGAAGCTGATTATGGCCTGTTCGTACGCAGTGATACCAATGTTGAGGATTTACCCGGCTTTAGTGGTGCAGGGTTAAATCTGACTGTGCCCAATGTGGTGGGGTTCGAGAATATCATGACAGCAATTTTGCGTGTTTGGGCTTCACCATTTACTGATCGCGCTTTTGCCTGGCGGCAGGCATACATGAGAAATCCTGAACATGTATACCCGGCAGTATTATTGATGAAGAGCTTTGCATCTGAAAAATCAGGCGTGCTGGTGACTTCAAATGTTGATAACGGAGATCGCCAATGGATATCGATTGCAACCAATGAAGGTGTAGGCGGTGCCGTAGAAGGCCAGGCAGCAGA
>CAZWWF010000197.1:0-2346 GCA_964636805.1 uncultured Zetaproteobacteria bacterium | reverse complement strand
CCTGCTTGTGTTCATGAAAAGACAACGTAGCTGCCTCACCTGTTGTTCCGGCAGGTACCACAGCATTCACGCCTGCTTCAACTTGCCGTTCCAGATGAGCACGGAATGCATCCTCATCGATTTTACTATTTGAAAATGGTGTAACCAGTGCAGTCATCGTACCGTGAAACATACAGGCCTCCCTGTTCGCAATTGTGGGTATCGCGTAAGGCAGAACTATAACCGCTGCGCACGATCGAGAAAGAGGATATATAAACAATACCGAAAATCCATCGCAAATCAGTCTTCCCTGACGATGCAACCCAGTTTTATATGATCAGCTCCAGCCACAGAAAACTCATACATATCGCTAATAAATTACTGGATAAATACTGAAACTGAATGGAAACCGAGTCAGGCATCCCTGCCTTTTACGATAATTTCAACGCGGCGATAATAGGGATTCTTTTGCGCAATTTTGCTGGCAGGAAGAAAAATCGGCCTGCCCTTGCCTGTGGCGCTTATAGCAGGGCCACCAATACCCTGTTGCTGGAGGAAGTCTGCTACCGCGTGTGCTCTGTACTCGGACAGGATTCTGTTCGCCCTGGAGGATGAAGCATCGTTAGCATAAGCAACTATGGTCACGCTTGAGTGGCCGTATTTACGAATCGCCACAGCAATATCATTCAGCGCCTGACGCCCCTGCGCACTTAATTCGGAAGAGCCTTCGGGGAATTCAGCGCCATGCTCCATAGTGATTTTCAAAATATCAGGTCTTATCCGCTCGACATATACATCCCCGCTTTTGCTGCCTTCAGACAGGCGGATTTCCTTTTCCTGCTGATTCATGTGGTCAACCACAAGGTCGCCCACCACGTACCCTGCAGCCGCACCGGCCAGCGCACCCGCTATGGCCACACCTCCCGTACCCGACCCTGTCGTTGCTGCCGCACCAACGCCTGCGCCAATGCCCGCACCAACCACCATCATTACTGCGATAATTTGTTTGTCTTCCTTGCTGAGAGGCTTATGGCTCGGAGCGCAGGATGAAACCAGCACCAACACCAGACTTAACATCGAACAAAAGCGCAACATCAACATACCTGTTTGTCGTATAATCGCTGCATTCTTACAAGCAAACTGTCAACGCAAAGCCGATATTTCGGGCTTGATTCAGGAAATCTTTTTCAGCCCCTTATATTCTTCTACTTCCACATAAACGCAGCGTGGGTAAACCGGGCCAATGTCAACAAGTACCCAGCTATCTCCCCTGAGCCCCAGCTCAACATCGAACACATCACCTGTTTCTATCAGATCAAGAATAACTTGCGGCAACGCGATTGGGCCTACGTTTTCACCCTGGTTCTCAAAGTTGAAATGCAGGCAACCTCGGGTAATTTCCGATACTCGGCCATGCCCCTCCACAAATCGCGAAAACCGCTTACCTCTCATTCGCGGAGACACCCCGGTACCGGAGCGAACAAAGTGGAACAACACCTGCGATAGCCGCGCTACACGTATTGCAGCAGGAACGACATGATCCAGAATTTCAGTAAAACCGAGATATTCGCTTTGCTTCCACCAGCCATGTGCATGAATAAATTCAACCCATGATTTCAGTGTTCTTGCGTAGGTTTGAATCAGTTCAGCATCGCCTGTTTCCCGTAGCAAATACCAGCCCACAAAATCACGCAGATGCTCCGGATCAAGCGACTTAAGCGGCAACATCCCCATATCACCTGTCGGTTCAATATCCCCTTGAAGCAACTCCGCCATATGTACCTCCAGGTTATCCTCCCAATCTGCAAAACCATCCCCGTCATACATGTCCTGATCCTGAAACAGATCGGAGAAATGCAACAGATACTGAGTCAATGCTTCCATACACTGCTCAACATGTTGCAACGACGGTGCTTTAACAGTTTCTTCTGATAGTACCTGCCGGATGAAAGCATCCATAGTTTCCTGAAGGGTTGGCATTTGGTTACCGGCAGACGTAAAGAAATAATAAGTTGAACTGCATGCGCCAATTCTTGCCCGAATAGCACCAAATGGCTATGTTCGCGATCCTTTTAAAGAATGCTCCAAAAACTTGGAACATATATCCGGCTCATGGACGGGTCGGCAAAATCACGCATGCGCATGGTTTTGTAAGCAACAAAGAAAGAAACTTTTTTCTTTTTGTGTTCTGAATAATCTGAATCAGAGGTTTTGTCATGGTTATTAATGTCGTATCGGTTCGCGTTGGAAATATCCTGGAATGGAATAACGGTCTGTGGCGCGTGATGAAAACCCAGCATGTAACGCCGGGTAAGGGTGTCGCATGCATGCAGCTGGAAATGCGTAATATCGAAACCGGCACCAAAA
>CAZWWF010000196.1:0-2387 GCA_964636805.1 uncultured Zetaproteobacteria bacterium | reverse complement strand
CGAAAAAATACAATCGGTTTTTGCTATCCAGCAAGTATGCGGTTGCTCCATCTGCTCCGGTCAAATCCCTGGCACTGGAAAGCAACGATGCAAGCATATCAGATATGCTAGGCTTATCTGACATTGCCATGAAAGCATTGTGCAGTTTTGAAAGCATCAAAGGATTATTCTCTGTCACCATGTTCTCCCTGCCTATGATGGCTGAAGTCTCACTATGCCTAATTTATGCCTGATTGAATACCTTGCCAATACTGATAGAAAATTGATGATTTTCCACATAATTAAATGCTGGCTTATTATGTCCTGCAAGAAAGTGGGTTTTCCTTAGTTCCCCCTTGGTAAATGGTGGATTCTTGAATAGCATAATTTACGAACTGGTCGGATCCGCCCATATACAGGCAAACCCGGAATGCGTGCATGTATCAGCAGAACGACTGAGTCATGCACAATAAGTCACCCTCGATAAATGATGCCAAATTGCTTTTGCTCAACGCACAGCTATCCTGCGCAATCTCAATGCAATGGAGGGGATGATGTCCATAAAATCGGATAAATGGATTCGCAGGATGGCAAATGAGCATGGTATGATCGAGCCATTTGTAGACGGACAGATTAAAAAGAATGGTGATGGCAACGGCATTGTATCCTATGGCCTGTCATCTTATGGTTATGATGTGCGCTGTGCCGACGAATTCAAGGTCTTCACCAATATCAACTCTGCCATTGTCGACCCGAAAAACTTTTGCCCGACCTCCTTTGTCGATATTCAATCTGATGTCTGCATTATCCCGCCCAACTCATTCGCACTAGCCAGGACGGTTGAATATATGCGCATTCCCCGCTCTGTCTTGACTATCTGTCTGGGTAAATCGACCTATGCGCGCTGTGGCATTATTGTCAATGTTACACCCCTCGAACCCGAATGGGAGGGGCATGTGACGCTGGAGTTTTCAAACACGACGCCATTGCCAGCCAAAATCTATGCCGGTGAGGGTGTGGCCCAGTTTCTCTTCCTTGAATCCAATGAAGTGTGTGAAACTTCGTATGCTGACAAAGCGGGTAAATATCAGGGACAAACCGGCGTTACAGTGCCAAAGTTATAATGAAACTCTCCGATATTCTGGCATATGCCGACAAACCACTTATCTCCTGCGAATTCTTTCCACCAAAAACAGACAAGGGTGAGGAAAATCTGTGGAACTGCCTGAACGAGCTGCGCAGCATTGAACCCGCCTATATCTCTGTCACTTATGGTGCCGGCGGCACCACACAGGACCGCACCAAAGGTATTGTCACCCGCATCAAGGATGAAACCGGTCTATCCCCGGTAGCGCATCTGACCTGTGTGGGTGCCAGCAAACATGAACTTGCCGAATTACTGGCCGATTACCGGGCTGCCGGCATCGAAAATATTCTGGCTCTGAGAGGCGATGCTCCTGAAGGCATGGAGCACTTCGAAGCAGTTGCCGGTGGCTTTTCCCATGCTACCGATCTGATCGCTTTTTTACGCACACAGGGCGATTTCTCGATTGCCTGTGCGACTTATCCGGAAGGCCATCCTGAATCCAGAGGCGGTGTTGCCGATGATATCCGTTACCTGAAAATGAAACAGGACAATGGTGCCGATGCTGCAGTTACCCAGTATTTCTTCGACAATGAGGTTTTTTTTAGATTTCGGGATGCCTGCGAAAAAGCAGGAATCACCATTCCGATCATTCCCGGCATTATGCCGGTCGGAAACTTTGATCAGATCGTTCGTTTCTCATCCATGTGCGGCGCAACCATACCTGACTGGTTGCATGAACAAATGGCCCCTCTCCAGGGCGACCCGGATGCAGTCAAGGCCCTCGGCATTGAGCTGGCTGCGAAACAGTGCCGCGAGTTATTGCAGGCTGGCGTGTCGGGCATCCATTTTTATACATTGAACAAATCGGAAGCGACCATAGCCATACGTAATCAGCTCACTGATCTGTTGTAGATTGCTTCTGTAACACAGATGCTATGGCAGTTCCTATCCCGTAATATGGCCATGCTGACGCTGGCTTCTGCCGCGACAGCCTATGTATATCCGCCCGTCTTTCTGGTTTTCAAGGATTATTTTCTGTGGTTTTTTGCTGCGACCATGTTTGCACTGGGGGTGGTGCTCAAACCAGATGAGGCGCGTACAGCACTCTCCCGTCCATCGCAAATCGGCCTGGGGGTTTTGTGTCAATACTCAATCATGCCGCTGCTGGGTTTTGCCGCAGCAAGTTTTGCCGTATGGCAGGGTGTCGCGCCAGAGCTTGCTCTGGGTTTTATTATTGTCGGTTGCGCACCGGGTGCTATGGCCAGCAATGTTATTACGTACCTGGCCGGCGGCGCAGTCGCTTTTTCTATCGCCATGACCA
>CAZWWF010000195.1:0-2388 GCA_964636805.1 uncultured Zetaproteobacteria bacterium | reverse complement strand
TGCAACGGCAGACTGCATCATTGCACATGAAAATCATCATCAGGAGAAGGCGATGATCGGCGCCAACCTGAATCCGCTTACAGCGTTCATTTTGAGGGTGAAAAAGCTGCTTTAAGCCATGGTAATACGGTTTATTTTATGAACATGAAGAAGAAACAAGGTCTTAGCCTGGCACGACTCCGGGTTGGCATTGCTGAATGACCTTTACCTTTCATTTCTGTTATAAATTGGGGAATCAGGGAAATATGTTGTCCTCGGAATTTCGGAATTTTATGGCCGGAGTTTTCAAGAAAGCATCCGACCCCATTCCCCATAGGTCGCTCTTAGCTGAATATTTGGGGCATAAGCAGCATTTTTTCTGGTCTTCCAATCTCATACCCTTGGGCGTAGTCAACCTCCAGACTTCGCACCTTGTCTAAAATATCCCCATTGCTCACAAATTCTGCTACCACTTGTATGCCCATATCGTGAGCCATTTTGGGGTTGTGCATATTTTGGGTGAGGCTGCCGTCCAGTTTGATGTAATCAATGGGCAGGGAGAACAGATAGCGAAAGTTGGAGTAGCCGGCGCCAAAGTCATCGTCCTGTTGCTCAAAGCCTGGTGATGGGTGGCGACATACTCCGCAGCCTTATGTAAATCACCAAAATATACTCGGGTGAGCTTGCTTCCCCAACGCGCTAATGACCATGCCCTTGCCTCGCGTAGATCAAGTTCGGCACGGTGGGTTAAGACGTAGTGCCTTGAAATAGATAGCTTTTGCTCAGGCATGGAAATGGATCAGTTTTCCAGACCTATTTCAAGGATCGATTTTTCAGAGAAATGGCCGTTTTTTACATCATCAAGCCCATGCATCACATGCAATATGGTGCGTCGATTTTCCATATCCTGCCGGGTCAGATCACGTATATATTCGCTCGGCGTGGCATACACATCGGCATCGCTGGCACGGGTATTGACATAACTGCGCAGCTCATCAGTCAGGGATACATTCAAACTACTACTCATCGCTACTGCCTCCATCATCCAAACAGATTCACCATTTTAAATGGCATGGCAATATTCGATGCTTTTACCCTATCCGCACTTGGAATCGCCGCATTCCAGACAGGTGTTGCAGTTATCGAGGCGGACAACGGCCATGGCACCGCATTTGTCGCACTGGTTGCCTTTGGCGATGCCGTCAGCACCGAGTTTTTCTTCGGCTTCACGACGTTTGGCTTCCAGTTCAGGGGTGTTGAGCTGGCCTTCCATCATGCCGATCGAGACCAGATGCTGCTGGATCACTTCGCCGATTTCGGCAACGATGGATGGCATGTATTTGCCGCCGCGTTTGTAGTAACCGCCGCGGGGATCGAATACCGCTTTCAATTCTTCGACCAGGAAGGTGACATCGCCTCCCTTGCGGAAGATGGCGGAGGTGATGCGGGTCAGCGCCACAATCCACATGAAATGTTCCATGTTCTTGGAGTTGATGAAGATTTCGAACGGGCGGCGATGCTCTTCCGGTGTGCCGGCATTCATCACCACATCATTGATGGTGATATACATGGCATGATCGCTCATCGGCGTTTTGATCTTGTAGGTGCTGCCTTCAAGAATATCGTCGCGCTCCAGCAGGGGCGCGATAGCGGTGACTGTCGTCTCTTCCTGCGCGGTCTCATCTTCCGGTTTTTTCACCTCATAAGCGGTGATTTTCCTGTCAATTTGGATGCTCATTGTTTACCTCCATGCATGGCCAGAATCTTTTGCATCTGCACATGCCCGAAATAGTGCAGCGAGTTCGCATGATTGTTTTTCATGCCCGGACGCTGTGGCCGGTGATTGCGGGTGTTCTCAAATCCGTTCGATAACACAGGAGAACCAGTCAATACCCACAGGTTTATCGGCGGGAATCTGAGTTCCGGCCATTCAATGTGTTTCGTCGCAGATGAGACAAGAAATGCAGAGCCATTGAACTGATTCATATCTACCTCTTCATCCTGCTGCGCTTGCGGTACACGCAGTTAAAGGGAAAGGGCATGGATGCCCGCATCCACATTAAAACTTCCCGTAATACCCCTCTTTGAGAGCGTCAAATAGGTTGGCGGCGCTGTGTATTTCGCCGTCGTATTCGATTTCTTCATTACCCTTGGCTTCCACCACGGTGCCGTCATCCAGGGTAAATTTATACGTGGTGTTGGCCAGATCTTCTTCCTTGACCAGCACGCCCTGGAACGCCTCCGGATTAAAGCGGAACGTGGTACAGCCTTTCAGACCCTGCTCATAGGCATAGAGGTAGATGTCCTTGAAATCCTCATAGGGGAAATCGGTTGGAACATTGGCTGTTTTGGAAATGGATGAATCGACCCAGCGCTGTGCAGCAGCCTGAATATCGACATGCTGTTTCG
>CAZWWF010000194.1:0-2392 GCA_964636805.1 uncultured Zetaproteobacteria bacterium | reverse complement strand
GCTTGCTGAATGACATCCACAATACCCCGGAATAACTGAGGTTTTCCATCATGATCCTCGATAGTTCTAACGCTGTTCGTAGAGCAACATCCGGAGACGAAAAAAATGGAAATGAATACTAGTAATAGTTTTGTCATGGATTCCTCTCCTCACCATCGCACTGATCAATATATCATTTTTTGTTGTCCAAACCAAACAAGAAGTCAGATACCATGTTGGAAACCCGGCCCTTTGCGGCAGGTGCCGGTAATCGCCGAATTCCGGCTATGCAGCTTCCCAAACGGAGGTTGGCAATAGAGGTTAAACCCCAGCTTCACCTGTTCTTTTGTCCATCAATTGCTAGACGGTTTATGCTTGGCAAGTAACTGTATGCTTTTCAGTCGTTCCATATTCCCTCCTTTTCACCTCGGCTACAATCATGACACTTAATAGAGGAAGGATGCAGTAAAAACAGCATGTGAGACAAACAAATAGAAATCCCGCTGGAGCATTCGTTCAACGGCGGAGCTGGTTCGCTCCTGCGCCCCGGTGCATGCATTGCAAGGGTCAAACATAGACCTGATTGGCAAACAGGCACAATCCGTTTCAATACGGCCTTGCATATTCATGGCTCAAAGCTTCCCTACTTCAGCCTCGTGTCATCTCACAGAATAAACATCTCATGTAGCGTATCGCAGATATTCCTTTGAACTTTTTTATCCACCGTACCGAGATATTTAGTCAGTCGCGTTTTATCAACAGTCCGAATCTGATCGAGCAAAATCAACCCCTGTTTCGCCTGAAAACGGCATCGTACCCGGCAAGGATAATCGAAACCTTTGCTTGTCATCGGTGCAACAATAACAGTTCGCAACCGGGCCATTTCATCAGGTGAAATAATCAGACAAGGCCGTGTTTTATTTATTTCATGGCCTCGCGTTGGATTGAGCTGAACAAGCCACACCTGGAATCGTGATGGATGAACAACATCAGTCGCTACCACTCCTGATCATCCTCATTCACCAACGCAGCATCAAGCCACTCCTGATCAAGCGGCTCATCGCCATATTCCCGAGCTGATGCCCCAAATGCCTCCGCCCATCCCTCCCGCGGTTTCCGATGTACCGGCGTCAACACAATCTCATCATTCTGAACAGTGAGTTCCAGCGCATCTGCAACCTGACACTGATCCAGCACTTTTTTGGGAATGCGTATACCTCTGGAGTTACCGATTTTCACAACATTGATTTGCATGACACACACCTCACATGTAATTACATTTGTAATTATTATATATCAATGTGCAATATGCAAGCCGCACATTTTCCCGGCACCGGAACAAACAGCGGGATAACCTGGATTATGCGTGCAGCTCTTTTGAGTGCCACACGCGCAGGATATAGATGAACTCACCCTCCAGCACATAGCGCAACACATATGCACCGGAGCCGAACTGGATGATCAGTTCCCGCCGGCCACTGCCATCGTTCATCGGACGACAACGGTTTGGCCACGCCTGAAGGCTCTGCTCTCCTTCCCGAATCAGCTCCGCTGCCTTTCGGGCCGCAGCAGGATTTACACTTTTCAGATAATCAAACAATCGCTGCTGATCCAATATTGCTTCATGATGCCAGACTATTTTGCAGGGCATGGCAATTCGTCATCAGTACCGATCGACATGAGCCATGCATCGACCGGTTCGTGCTCGATGAATTGCCCTTCGCGACACTCTGCAAGACGACGCATATCCTCACCCAGATCCCTGGCCGCCCTGCCGGCATCCTCCGCAAATGGTAAACCGTCTGCCTGTTCCACCTGGCGATAAAACATATTGATCGCCTCCGATGGCTTGATACCGTCCCTTTCAAGAATGGCTTCCACATGTTGTTTCAATTCAGGTTCCATACGCGCCCTGACCGTAGCTGTTTTTGCCATATCGATACCTCACAGTCAATTTGTAGCACAATTGTGCTACATAACACTCCGATTGGCAAGGCATCACCTGCAAGGAAAAAGATTTATTTTATTTTCGGGCTTCACCACAGGCTGACTTGAGCAGGATAACAAAACCGGCAGCGGCAGCAGCCACCAGAACCCGGAAGCCAGTTGAGAAAACTGCGTGCCGAAATTAATCATTCCATGTTAAACCCTCAGAACTGCTTCGTTCCAGTGCCCGGTGCATGCATTGCAAGGGTCAAGCTTGGACCTGATCGGCACACAGGCACAATCTTATTGCAAAGCATTTCGCACATTTCATCAGACAAAAGCCATGCGCTTGATGTCATCCAGATTTACGCGGTTTCTGGCCTGCCATAAATCGTAATGATCCTGAATATTGAATGCAAAACAGCTGCTGTAAAAATGCAGTCATCATGTCTGAATCCTCTGAGACAAAAAGTCACACACCGCCTGA
>CAZWWF010000193.1:0-2407 GCA_964636805.1 uncultured Zetaproteobacteria bacterium | reverse complement strand
CGATCAGAACGGGTACAGCAGGATTCAGTGTTTCTTCCATGGTTTAACCTCTGTTGGTGATACAAATATTATTCAACTGGTGCCCTCGACACGATTCGAACGTGTGGCCTGCCGCTTAGGAGGCGGCCGCTCTATCCAGCTGAGCTACGAGGGCAAACGGGCGCAGGCTTTTCACTCCCGTAGTATGAAACGGCTTTCGAATCATAGCGTTTTCAAAGCCGGTCTGCACGATGAATTACACAAAAAAGTTTAATGAGAGAATCATCTTATTCATAACACAACAGACTATGAACGGTGACATCACCCAGTGCTTTTTTCCCATTCAGAAATGACAGCTCGATCACAAACAGACAGGCATCGACTTCTGCTCCCAGCTTCCGCACCAGCTGAACCGTTGCAGCAGCTGTACCACCGGTAGCAAGCAGATCATCCACCACGACAACCTTGTGACCTGCTGATAAAGCATCACGATGTATTTCCAGCCGATCCATGCCATACTCCAGTTCATATTCGACGCTGTGCACATTGGCTGGAAGTTTGCCGGGTTTTCGCACAGTAACCAGGCCCAGCCCCAGTTGTTGCGCCAGGGCAGCACCAAAAATAAATCCTCTCGACTCAATGCCTACGATAGCGTCCACATCACTCCCGACATGGCATGCAAGTTCAGACACGACAGCGGAAAATGCCTCGCCATTAGCCAGTAGCGGCGTGATGTCTTTGAACACAATTCCGGGTTTGGGAAAGTCAGGCACATCTCGAATGCAGTCCTGCCACCAATTCAGTGTGTCTATCATCAGATAATTTCCTCAAAACTTATATTTTCGTGTTCGACCATGTTGCGCAACTTTTTCAGTGCCGCCATCTGAATTTGCCGGATACGTTCCCGTGTTACGCCCATGTGTTCCCCAATTTTCTCAAGCGTCCACGGGTCATGTGCCGCGCCCAAACCATAACGTAGACGGACGACGTCACACTCCTTGGCTGTCAGTTTAGTCATCCACTTCCGAAGCATTTCATTGCGCTGATCATCACTCAGACTGTCGCCGGGGATGCTTACCTGCTCGTCAGGGGTAACATCATACAAGGTAAAATCACCATCCGTGTGCAGGGTCGCATCGGCGCTCTCTGTGCCTATTGATGTCATTAGCAACGTATGTACTCGTTCAACCGGGATGTTCATCGAATTGGCGATTTCCTGTTCCGTCGGCTCCCGTCCAAGTGAAGCTCGCAAGTGGGCCGTATGACTCAACACAGTATTGAATTCCTTGGCAACATGAACAGGCACGCGGATGGTACGGGACTGATTCATAATTGCCCGCTCCACGGATTGCCGGATCCACCATGTTGCATATGTGGAAAAACGGCAGCCATGAGCAATATCGAATTTTTCAACGGCGCGCATTAAGCCCAGGTTTCCCTCTTCAATCAAATCACTCAACGCCAGTTTACGACCCTGATAACGCCTGGCAATTTTTACAACCAGCCGAAGATTGGACTGAATCATATATTGGCGAGCTTCATCATCTCCCTGCGAAATTCGTTTAGACAGTTCGATCTCTTGTTCAGCAGTCAGCAAATCATAACGTGAAATCTCACGCATATAAATCGCTATCGGCTCCATGCTGGAACGATTACTCATCAGTATTTGCGATCAAAATGAAATCCTTCGCACAACCGGGAGAAATATTCAGGGCAATCATAGTTCAACTATCTTTTTAATGCGGCAAATAGGCAAGTGGATTTACCGGGGTACTACCCTGCCTGACCTCAAAATGCAGGTGTGGCCCGCTGGCCCTTCCTGTGTGACCCACCCTGCCAATCACATCACCTGCACGTACCTTTGTCCCTTTTCTTACCAACATTCGCTGGTTATGCCCATAGGCAGTAAACAGATTTTTTCCATGTCTGATGATGATCAGCTTGCCATATCCACTGAGGCGGGAATCCGCATACACCACTTCACCTGAAGCCGCAGCGTGTACCGGGGTGCCCTCCTTGGCATTTATGTCAATGCCATCATGCATGCGACTGCCCCTGCGTCCGAATTTACTGGTTATAGTCCCTTTGACAGGCCACAATAAACGGCCCGTATATCCTTTTGCTTTCGTCTTGTGCGCCGATTTCGAAGCAATCCTTTTTTTATGCACTGTGCGGGGCCTCTTCGGAGGCGCTTTTGAAATACTTCTTATTTTTGCTGCAGCCGGGTCATGACTCAAGGGCGCCTGTCGATCAATATACAGGCGCTGTCCGATATAGATTCGATAGGGATAGGAAATATGGTTCCGTCTGGCTATGAGACGATAGTTAATTCCGAATTTTTTTCCAATACTGTATAAGGTATCATTGGCTCTGACATAACGAATAACAGGTTTATGGCTGTGTGCGGTAGCGGATATTGAGTGGCGAG
>CAZWWF010000192.1:0-2409 GCA_964636805.1 uncultured Zetaproteobacteria bacterium | reverse complement strand
ATGGTGAAGGCTGGCTCGATGCTTGGTTCCGGAGCGATTATCGTGATGGATGAGACTGCCGATGTGGTGGCATTGTCACGTCGGTTGGCACATTTCTATGCCCATGAATCATGTGGGCAGTGTACACCCTGCCGTGAGGGAACCGGTTGGCTGGAGCGGATTATGGTGCGTGTCGAAAATGGACAGGGTACGGAAGATGATATTCAGGTGTTGAAAGAGGCTGCCACGCACATGGCCGGGCGTACGATTTGCGCACTGGCGGATGGTGCGGCGGCACCGGTTCTGTCGATGTTGGAGCATTTCCCTGAAGAGGTTCGCGCCCGTCTGGTGGAGAAGGCCGCATGATGTGTTATCAGGACAGAGAAATTGCACGCTTTGGGGGCATTCGTAAGGGTGCCGCACATGGGGGAGCGGCATGACGTCACTATTTATTAATGACCAGGAAGTCGAAGTAACGCCGGGCACCAGCATTCTGGAAGCCTGTCGTGAGCACGGCGTGGATGTACCTTATTTCTGTTATCATCCTGAATTGTCGGTGGCGGCCAACTGTCGCATGTGTCTGGTTGAGGTTGAAGGCTGGAAGAAGCCGGCAGCTTCCTGCTGTACGCCAGTTTCCGAGGGTATGAAGGTTAAAACGGCGACCGAATCGCTTGAAAAAGATCGCCAGATGGTGATGGAGTACCTGTTGATCCATCACCCGCTTGATTGTCCGGTTTGTGATCAGGGCGGGGACTGTAAATTACAGGACTACGCTGTAGAACATGGTGCTTCCAAGGGACGCTATGCCGAACCCAAACGTGCTGTTATCAATTATGATCTTGGCCCGTTTGTGAATACCTGTATGACCCGTTGTATTCATTGTACCCGTTGTGTGCGTTTTGCTGATGAGGTGGCAGGCACCGGTGATATTGGTGTCTTGAATCGTTCAGATCATATGACGATAACCGGCATTGTTGAAGAGGCACTGGAATCAGAGCTGTCAGGTAATTTGCCTGATGTCTGTCCGGTTGGTGCGTTGCTCGATAAACCATCGCATGATGTGTCACGCCCATGGGAAATGACCCGTCACCACAGTACCTGCACGCAGTGTCCGAATGGCTGCGATATTCAGATTGAGTCACGCGGTGATGAGGTGATGCGGATTCAGCCGGTTGAAAACAGTCCGGAACCGTGGATTTGTGATCGTGGTCGTTATGTTTACGATGCCTTCCGTTCAGATCATCGAATTTTGTCACCGAAAGTACGTTCCGGTGATGAGCTGGTCAGCGTTGATTGGGGGGATGCTTTTGCCAGGACGACTGAACTGCTGAAAGATAAGCGTGTTGGTATTCTGTTTTCACCGGATTGGAGTGTAGAGGGGCAGACTGCTATTCGCTTAATGCGCGATGCCTTGTTCCCGGATGCCAAAGTTGCTTATGACCTGCACCGTCGTGATATGCGTGTTTTTGCATTTGAAGAAGGTTTTTCCATGACTACGGCGCAGATTGCTGATGCTGATCAGGTGGTGGTGCTGGGTAGTGATCTCAGGCAGCGATTGCCGCTGTTGATGCAGCGTTTGCGCAAGCGTGGACGTGCCGGCAAGCCGGTGTCCCGCATCGGAGCCATGAATTATCGCACCAATATGGAAATCAGCAATGATGCTATTATTCGCCCGCGTGACTGGGCGGCCGTGATTGCCCGTGCCATGGAACAGGTCCGGGACCTGGGTAAAACTGCAGCCGGATTCGAAAATTGGCTGAAGGCGGTGCCCGGGCGTCATGAGGCCGGTAAAGTGCTGGCTGATGCGCTGATGTCTGATTCCTGTGCCTTGCTGGTGGGTGAGGAGATTCGTTCACACGAGGATGCGGCGGCATTGATTAACGGGCTGGATCTGTTGATGCGCGCTTGTGGTCATGCCGAAGCCGGTAATGATGGGCGTAATCTGATGCCGGAAGGTATGAATACACAGGTATTGGCTGCAACATTTGGTGATGTGCGTGTCAGTGCCGGTGAATTGTTTGCTGCGGCATCGGCAGGTGAACTGGATGCGTTGATTCTGGTAGGCAGTGATCCGGTTGGCGATGGGCTGTTCCCGACTGCGGCCAAAGCGGCACTTGCAAGCGTTCCTCTGGTGCAGATAGGCGCAATTTCCGGTCAGATATCTGAATATGCATCTGTACAGTTGCCGGCAGCAGCCTATTCGGAAATCGAAGGTGCATTTGTCAATATGGAAGGCCGCATTCGTGTGGCCAGCAATCCGATCAAATCACTGGGCCAGGAACGGCCATTGTGGAAAGTGATGATGCGCATGATTCAGGTGATGGGTGGAGAAGTACCGGTCGTTAATCTGGCTGAATTGAGGGATGTGACGCGCCAGCGAATGCCGGCACTGGCTGCAGCATGGGATGCTTCAGAGAAGGACAGTGTGTT
>CAZWWF010000191.1:0-2504 GCA_964636805.1 uncultured Zetaproteobacteria bacterium | reverse complement strand
TGACATGCTATCCATGCGATTACCTTTCAGACTCATTTATGGATTGGAAAATACTATATATCTTCCCATGCAGATAAAGTGGTTTTTTTAATCTGCATTTGCAAAACTCGTTACAAAGAGGCCTCTGGTTAACCCTGTAAGACGGCCTCCATTGACCACGACAATCGGAATAGCCAGGTCAAATTTTTTTGATTCCAATCATGGGAGTCATACTCATGGGTTGGACAAGGTATCAGAGAGCTGTTTTTCAACGGCCACCTCATCACAATCGGCAAAGCGGGAGCAGTGCACACAAACAGTCCATATTTTGTGCGGCAGACTCTCTTTTGAGACGGTACGGTAACCCCGTTTAATGAAAAAATCAGTCACATAAGTCAGTGCAAACACCTTGCTTACACCCATCTCTGTCAGCCACTGTTCACAACCTTCAACCAGCAAACGGCCAACACCGTGTTGTTGATAAGCCGGATCAACCACCAGTGAGCGCACTTCTGCCAGATTCTTGCCATAAATATGTGCACAGACCACACCAGCCAGTGCTCCATCGTATTCAGCAATCAGGAATTCCTGTAAATGCTGAAAGATGTTATCCCGATCCCGCTGTAAAATAATACTATTTTTTACGAATGGCTTCAGCAACTGATAAATTTTTTCCACATCATCCACGACTGCGCGACGAATATTAATTTGGTGACTCATAACAACGCGGCACCCCGGCCGCGAATCAGCATATCCTGTGCATGTTGAAACGATGCCCCGGTCCCTCCCAGCATGCGGGCGATTTCAGCTTGCCGCAGCTGATCTTCGACCGGCTCTATGGCTGTAACGGTCCGCCCCTCTTTTTCGCTTTTGCAAATCACTATCTGATGATCTGCACATGATGCCACCTGCGGAAGATGTGAAATCACCAGCACTTGCCGTTCCTTGCCCATCTGGGCCAGCAGTTCGCCCACGCACCAGGCCGTCTCACCGCCAATACCGGTATCCACTTCATCAAACACAGCGATATACGGCATTCCGGTCAATGCGCCGCAACCTTTGAATGCCAGCACAAGACGTGAGAGCTCTCCACCGGATGCGACAGCAGCCAAATCGCGCCACGGCTCACCCGGATTGGACATCATTTTTATACCTACCCGATCCCAACCGTATGGGCCCCACTCGGATTCATTCTTTTCAGTCAGCACATCGAAACAGACCTGCATCCCCGCCAATGCCAGGCGATCCAGAAACGGGCGCAATAGACCAGCCAGTTTCTCGCCGCTCAATTTACGTGCTTTGCTCAAAGCCAGGGCACATTGGCGATAGCTGTCACGAGACTTCTCCATTGCCCGCCTCAACGAATCCTCATCCCAGCCAGCCGTATCGAGTTTGTCCAATCTCTCGCGCCAAACACTCATCAGTTCCAGCAAGCCATTTTCATCACAATTATGCCGGCGCATGGCCTCATGCAATGTCATCAATCGCTGCTCTGATTGCAGCAAGTCCATCTCGTCAAACGGATTATCCAGTACACCGCGCAGTTCGGGTGTCACCTCGCCAAGCAACACATCCATTTGATCAAGCAGCTGCCGACTGCGATGCAAACCCTCATGAAATTCTTCAGCGATTGATACGGCACAATTCGCTCTGGCAAGTATATCCCGCAACGATGGCTCAGCCTCATCGAGCAACAGCATCGCTTCGGCCGCCGACTGCTGAATCCGGGAATGATGACGCCCGGCATCCACCTTGTTTTGCAGCGAGTCAGCCAGGTTTTCAGATATTTCCAGCTCTTCCAGTCTGGCCAGTTCCTCGCGCATCCAGATGGCCTGCTGTTCGGTTTCTCCACGTTCATGATGGAGTGCCTGTAAACGGGACTGGAGCCTTTGCCATGAATCAAAAGAGGTTTTTGTATCATGCAATAGCGATTCTGGCACAGATGCATCCAGCAACTGCCGCTGCACCGATGGCTGCATCAGTGCCTGATGCTCATGCTGCCCATGCATATCCAGACATATTTCACCGATCTTCTGCAACATTTTCAGGGTGACCGGAACACCATTGACATAGGAACGGGAACGTCCGTCACGGGTAATAGTCCGCCTTAGAATCAAAGCCTCCTCACACTCGACATCACCCGCTTCAAGCAAGGCATCAATACGCATATCAATACCTTCCCAAACCGCAGTGACTTCGGCTCTTTTTGCACCGTGACGCACCCACTCAGCACTGGCACGAGCACCAAATACGGCAGCCAGTGCACCACAAAGCATGGATTTTCCGGCTCCGGTTTCACCGGTAAAAACGGTCATCCCGGCATCAAATTCAAGATGAACCTGTTCGATAAGTGCAAATTGTTTAACAGTAAGTGAAACCAGCATCAGTTCTTTTTCATATCTTGTTTTATCCGGGACGATTCAATCAATCGACTTCAAGCTGCCCGGCCCAGTGCAACTTACTTCTAAGTACATCGAAATAGTTTCTGCCCGGCAAATAAACCAGTGAAATAACGCCATTTTTCC
>CAZWWF010000190.1:0-2516 GCA_964636805.1 uncultured Zetaproteobacteria bacterium | reverse complement strand
TTTCCTTAGATAAACAGTTATAAATATGTTCAAAGAGATGTGAACATGTTTGCAAAAAACAGGAGTTCCAGGTTGAAAGTGCTCATCATTGGAAGTGTTTGGCCGGAACCTGCCTCTTCCGGGGCAGGGCTGCGCATCATGGACATGATTCACCTGTTTCTGAAACAGCATTGGTCTGTCACGTTTGCCAGTACTGCGACCACCACCGGACACATGTCTGATCTTGATGCACTGGCCGTCCGCAGCGTACCCATTGCTGTGAATGACAGCCGCTTTGATCTGTTCATCAACGAACTTCAACCGGATATCGTGCTATTCGACCGTTTCAGTATGGAAGAACAGTTTGGCTGGAGGGTGGAAAAGACCTGCCCCTCTGCCATGCGTATCATTGAAACCATCGATCTGCATTGCCTGCGCCATGCCCGACAGCTGCAATGCAAACATAATCCGGAAGTCGTACTCCACGTGGATCAAGCCGACCTTTACAACGAAATTGCCGTAAGAGAAATCGCTGCCATTCACCGATCCGATTTATCCCTGTTGATTTCGGATTATGAAATGGAACTGCTGCAGACCCAATTCGCCGTCAACCATGATATCATCCATCTCTGTCCATTCATGTTTGAAAAGCAACACATTCACCTGTCATCCCCGGCCTTTGAGGAACGTGCACACTTCATCAGTATCGGCAATTTCCGGCATGCACCGAACTGGGATGCTGTGCTGTGGATGAAGCAACAGATATGGCCATTGATCAAATCCCGCTTACCGGAAGCACAACTGCATATTTACGGGGCTTATGCACCGCCAAAAGCATGGGCATTACATCAACCGGACAGTGGCTTTCATGTGCTTGGCCGGGCCGACCAGGTCAGCACTGTGATGCAACAGGCGAAGGTGTGTCTGGCGCCGTTACGATTCGGAGCCGGGATCAAAACCAAGCTGGCCGATGCGATGCTGAATGGCACGCCCAGTGTGACTACCGCCATCGGTGCTGAAGGCATGCAGCGTGATTTGCCCTGGGCCGGCGATATTGCCGATAGTGCCGAAACATTTGCCGATGCTGCTGTATCCCTCTATCTGGATGCAGATAAATGGGTTCAGGCGCAAAACAATGGTTTCAGGATCGTTCAGCAACTGTTTGATGCGCACAGCAATGGCGAAGCTTTAATTCGCCGCCTGTTGCAGGTGAAAAAAACCCTCGCGTCTCATCGGCAGCAACAATTCACCGGCCTGATGCTCAGGTATCATCATCAGCGCAGTACCGAATTCATGTCCCGCTGGATTGAGGCCAAAAACAAGTTGGCCGCACTGAACATGAGGTGTGCTGATTGATTCAGTGCTTCCGCGCAGGCCATGGACAAACCTGCCTAGCCTGGTCGGATTTTTCCAGGATGGTAATCAATCAACATCTACCAAAAAACTGGCAGGTGGGTTTTACAATGAATAAAACCGGCTCAAGAAACCAGATGATCCACATTGGCATAATAAATGCTGAAATAGAGCAACATAATCATGGCTACGGGTAGTTTATTGCGGATTACATCTGTGATCATCTTATCCATATGACTGCGTTGCATCACGGCCTCCTTTAATCTGGCTCGACAAGGCAAACGTTATGAACAGCTGAAATATACAACTGTGATACAGATTACGCTTTACAGAAAATGTGCGCATATGGCACATGAACAGGATAGCCCGAGCTAACCCTTTGAGCGATCTGTGATTTCGATCAGGTGGTAACCGAACTGTGTTTTCACCGGACCGTGTACCTTGTGCAGTTCGGCAGAGAAGACAACGTCGTTAAACGCCCTGACCATCTGACGCTCTCTGAATTGCCCGAGATCACCACCTTTCCTGCCGGACGGGCAGGTTGAATGCTGTCTGGCGATATCGGCAAAGTCGGCACCGTTTTCAATATCGGCTTTCAATTGTTCACATTGTTTTTTGTCAGCGACGAGAATATGCCGTGCCGATGCTGTAGCCTTTTTTTTGCGCCATCCGGCCATGATTTACCTTCCTTTTTTCGGATTCATCCACCAGCCAGGCGTGCTTTGTAGCCTGCTTTATCCAGTAATTCCAGTAGCTTTTCCCGGTGGTCTCCCTGAATTTCCAGGGCGCTGTTTTTGATCGCTCCGCCGGTACCCAGCTGGCTTTTCAGTTTTTTTAACAACAGTTTCAACTCTGGGTCATTCAGGGGAAGCCCATCGATCACAGAGACCGTTTTACCCCCGCGCCCCTTGCTTTCGCGCCGGATGCGCACCCCCTGCTTGTTCGGGTTTTTGATCACAGGTGTTGCTGCTTGCTTGCGATATTTCTTATTCTTATTGGTGCCGCCTTTTTTCTGCATCGGTTTATCCAGCGAACCATGTTCTGTGCTGTACACCAGTCTGCGATTATCACTCATCTGTTGCTCCTGTATAGGCCAATTCCACCCTTTTTAAATGTGCTCTGCAAGCATGTACAGAGGGTTCGGGGCCCTTTCAGTGTTTAGGGAGAAATATATATTTCCCAAC
>CAZWWF010000189.1:0-2552 GCA_964636805.1 uncultured Zetaproteobacteria bacterium | reverse complement strand
TTATTAATTATGTTAAAAAAGACGATGTGGCGGATACATGGGTAGCATCCCATTTCCGCTGGCAGATTCGAACCTTCTGGTTCGCCCTGCTGTGGTCCGCTTTCGGTGCCATTTTATTCTTTCTGGGAATCGGATATTTCATCCTGATCGGGGTAGCGATCTGGGTCATCTACCGCATCGCCAAAGGCTGGCTGGCTTTGGCAGATGGCAAATCAATGTATCTTGAAGATTAAGTTTGTCGGAGAGCTGTTCTTGCAGGCGATGAAGCATACGCTAATTCCGTCTATTCAGGCCAACATCCAATCTTAACCCAGTGTAAAAGGTTTTATGAGTTTGCTCGCTGTTCTTAAGACTGTTTTACAATATTCGGTTTGTTGAATTTGTATTTACATTGCTGAAGTAATTGCCAGAGGCGTTCGCCGATGGGTCCCATGGGTTCATTGGATCGGCGGAAGAGAAACATATCTATTTGTAATGGTTCCAGCTTATTGCCGGAAAGTTCCAGCAAGCGGCCATCCGTAAGCTCTTCGGCGATGCGGTGCCGTGGCATGCGCCCCCAGGCTGAGCCGGAGAGGATCATACGCTTTTTCATATCAAAATCGTTAACCCGCCATTGCGATACACCTTCGAGTATACCGGCACTTTGCCTGGGTTGGTTGCGGCTGGTATCGCGCACCACAACTTGCACATATTGTTCCAGATCAGACGCACTGATGGAGGGGTAACGGGTTGCCAGCGGGAATCCTGCGGAAATGACGCTGACCATTTCGGTGGAGGTCAGGCGCACTTCTTCGGTATGATCAATTGGCATAAATCGTTCGGTAATGGCAAAATCAACTGCCTTTTCCTGCAGACGCTCCAGTGTTCCTCCCATATTCTCAATCTGCAGGCTCATACGTGTGGCTGGGGCAGATTCGGAAATCTGTTTGATGACATCCAGAACTTGCTCAACCGGAGCAATAGCACTCAGTGCAATGGAAATCTCCGTTTCCTCACCCTGAGAGAAATGACCGGCTATACTGGAAAGCTCTTCGCATCGGGAGAGTATGCTTTTGGCTTTGCCGTAGATAACCTGACCCTCTGAAGTCAACGCTGGCCGGTATTCCCGCCGATCAAACAGTGACAATCCCAATTCATGTTCCAGGTTTTTAATTGCGATACTGATGGCCGACTGGCTGCGAAACAGCGTTTCAGAAGCGGCATGAAAACCACCACTTTCGACTACGGCACACAGGGCACGTAATTGTTCCAGCGTCATAGTCCAATCATGAATGATATATAAAGTTAATCAAGTCTATCGATTTTTTATGCTTTTTATAAATCATTAAGGCAATGAGTATTGCATCCACTGGAATCGGACAGGAGGTCGAATGCTGCGCAATACATCAATATCTTACGGGTGGGTTTCCATTGTATTGCATTGGCTGATGGCACTGGCGCTGTTCGGCATGTTTGCGCTCGGTTTCTGGATGACCGATCTTGTTTATTATGATCGCTGGTACCACGATGCACCCGAAATACACAAAGGCATTGGTATTCTGTTGTTGATCGTGTTGCTGTTCCGTTTTTTCTGGCGATTGATCAATACACGCCCTGAATTGATAGGGGAATGGTGGGAACAGGTGGTCGCGCTGTTGGTGCATCGGTTGCATTATGTGCTGATGTTTACTGTGTTGATCTCCGGTTATCTGATTCCAACAGCTGAAGGGGCAGGCGTTGATGTGTTCGGATGGTTCTCGGTTCCGGCCACGTTAATGTTTGATAAACAGCAGGCTGATTTGATCGGTAAAATTCACCGGGTTTCTGCCTGGGCCATGATAGGGTTGGCAGGGCTGCATGCCGGAGCAGCACTGAAACACCATTTGATTGATAAAGACATTACCTTGCTACGTATGCTGGGAATGTCCCGGAACTAAATGGTGAGAAGCACTCAGGGAGAATAGAAATGATATTTAAAACACTGATCGCGGTGTCGCTGCTGATCGCCACAGCGATGCCGGCGCAGGCCGAGCAATATGATATTGATATCAAGGGCCAGCATGCTTTTATCCAGTTCAAGGTCAAACATCTGGGCTATAGCTGGCTGCTTGGTTCATTTCGGACATTTAAAGGACATTTTTCTTATGATGAACGCAAACCGGAAAAGAACAGTGTCAGTGTGACGATTGATACAGCCAGCCTCGACACTAACCATGCCGAGCGTGATAAACATTTGAGAAGCGCAGACTTTTTCGATGTAGCTCGGTATCCGACAGCAACATTTACCAGTACGTCTTATGAATCAACCGGCAAAAAGACCGGTGTCTTGCATGGTAAACTGACCCTGCACGGTGTTACCAAAGATATTGCCATCAATATCACGCAGATCGGTGCCGGCCCCGACCCGTGGGGCGGGTATCGTCGTGGCTTTGAAGGGCACACCATACTACACCTGTCCAATTACAGGATGAAAAAGAGTGGTATGCTTGGAGCCGTAGCCGAAAACGTGGAGATATTTCTGTCGATTGAAGGTGTACGCACCAAATTATTTTGAACACGTCTTTATAGTACCC
>CAZWWF010000188.1:0-2611 GCA_964636805.1 uncultured Zetaproteobacteria bacterium | reverse complement strand
CAGATTGGTGTGCGACAAGGTATGGGGAATCAGGTTAACGGTAAAGTCATTCCTTTCCACCCGGTTTACAGTCAGACTAACTCCATTGATAGCCACAGAACCTTTGCTTACCACATATCGAGCCAGTTTATCCGGTATTTCAAAAATAAATTCCCGATGATCGCCAATCTCTCTCACCACCTGTACCCTTCCACACCCATCAACATGCCCTGTCACCATATGGCCACCCAGCGCATCACCCACTCGCAGCGCAGGCTCGAAATTAACGGTATCGCCAACTGCAGCATCGGCAAACGTAGTTAGTCCCAATGTTTCCATCGATAACGTTGCAGTAAAGGCATGATCAGACTCAAAAGCGGTGACAGTCAGGCAACAACCGTTACAGGCCACCGAGTCACCTGATTGCCAGTCCGTCATATCCAGAGCAGTAGTGAATGTCATATGGGTTTGTTCGGGTTCACGTTCGACACGTTTGATTGAACCAACATCTTGTATAATTCCAGTGAACATGAAGCGAATACTACATATTACTCACTAACAACAACACATACAGATAACATTCAGCATAACCAGCTTGTTCGTTAATGACTGATTGTGGATAATCCGACCGATGCAGCTACCCTCCCATGTCCTGAAATCTACCTTTGGTTATGATCATTTTCGCCATCATCAGTCTGATATTATCGAGGCACTGATTGACGGATATGATGTGCTGACACTGATGCCGACCGGTGGCGGTAAATCAATCTGCTACCAGATTCCCGCCCTGATTCGTAGCGGCACAGCCATTGTTATTTCTCCATTGATCGCGTTAATGCAGGATCAGGTTGATGCTCTCAGGCAACTGGACATTCGCGCTGCATTTCTGAATTCAACGTTGCACCCTGGCGAACAGCGCCTGATCGAAAATGATTTTCTGGCAGGCAAACTTGACCTGTTATACATGGCACCCGAACGACTGCTGAATGAACAGATGTTACACCTCATAGATCAGTGTGATATTGCCCTGTTCGCCATTGATGAAGCACATTGTGTTTCCCAGTGGGGACATGATTTTCGCAAGGAGTATCAACAACTGTCTATGCTACATACGCGTTTCCCTGAAGTGCCGCGTATCGCTCTTACAGCAACCGCTGATCAACGAACCCGTGATGAAATCATTACACAGTTATCCCTGCAACAGGCCCGGGTCTTTATCAACAGCTTTGATCGTCCCAATATCCATTATGCCATTGAAGAATCCGGCAACAGCCGTGATGCCTTGTTACAGTTCCTTGAGCAAAACCATGCCGAAGATGCCGGTATTGTATACTGTTTAAGCCGGAAAAATGTTGAAACGACTGCCGAATGGCTCAATAAAAAAGGGCGAACTGCCCTGCCCTATCATGCCGGACTGAGTCAGGATATACGCCAGCGCAACCAGCAACGATTCCTGCGCGAGGATGGTATCATTATTGTTGCAACCATTGCCTTCGGTATGGGTATCGACAAGCCGGATGTGCGTTTTGTAGCGCATATGAACCTGCCAAAGAATATCGAATCCTATTATCAGGAAACAGGCCGTGCAGGACGAGACGGAAATCCATCCAATGCGTGGATGAGCTATGGTCTGAAAGACGTGATCAATCTGCGCATGTTCACCGAGAACAGCGAGGCAGAAGAACAGTTCAAACGGGTGATGCTGCAAAAAACCGATGCCATGCTGGGCCTTTGCGAACTGACTTCATGCCGACGCCAGGCTCTACTGGCCTATTTCGGTGAAATATTGGCAACACCATGCGGCAACTGCGATAACTGCATAAATCCACCTGAAACCTGGGATGCCACCATCGCCGCCCAAAAAGCATTATCATGCATCTATCGCACCCATGAAAGATTTGGCGCCCACTACATTATTGATATTATCACAGGTAAGGATGATGAACGCATTCAACGCAATGGCCATGATAAACTGTCCACGTTTGATATTGGTGACGAACATACCGGTGTGGAATGGCGTGGTATATTCCGCCAGCTGATTGCTCACGGCTATCTGGCTACCGATACAGAAGGCTATGGTGTACTCAAACTGACACCAAAAGCCTGGCCGTTGCTCAAACGCAGTGAAACACCGCAAACGGTGATGCTGAGAAAGCTGCGCAAGGTATCGAAAACGAAAAAAAGAAAAACTACCGCGGCAACCCGGGCGGTGTTGCAAACGTTGTCGACTCAGGATCAGGCCCTGTTCGAGAGATTACGCGAACTGCGCAGCCGGCTGGCCAGGGAACAGAATGTGCCACCCTACGTCATCTTTCCGGACAAAACGCTTAGCGAAATGGCTACCATCCAACCTGTTAGTGAAAGCCAGATGCTGGACATCTCCGGTGTTGGTGAAGTCAAACTATCCCGCTATGGAGAAGCTTTTCTAAATGAAATCAGCCGCATTCAGGCACTTGGAAACCAAGTATGAGATGACCTTGATTATAACTCCCTGAACGGGATTATCATCAGGGAATCCGTTGTTTACTTTCAGGTGGGAATTTATTCAATATTCTTGTCACCATCTGATGAATCATGTTGTCGATATCTTTTGCGCCGGTACTGCGATCCGGTAATTTCTTTTCAGATATGC
>CAZWWF010000187.1:0-2625 GCA_964636805.1 uncultured Zetaproteobacteria bacterium | reverse complement strand
GCAAGCTGGGTGGCCGTTCCGCGCAGGCGGTAGAGTTTCTTCAGAGCAAGGGTTATAATAATGTCAAAAATCTTGCTGGTGGTATTTTACGCTGGATTGATGATGTGGACGGCTCATTGCAGAAATACTAAGTCGGTTCAGTTGTAGATGCTCTGAAAAGCAGGATATCCTTATCAATGCGGCCACGCTGAAAATGCAGATCGCAATGCGGCAAGAAACATCTTAGCGGCAGGGCATGCCGTGTTAGCTTGTGGAGTGGGTGCAGTAGCAACCACCGTGAACCAAGAACCTCTTGCTGTTTAACAACGCAAGGAATCCTCGTCCTTCAGGGCGAGGAGGATGTCAATTTCCCCACGACAGCGGCGCCGACCGAGTCTCCAAACACATTAATAGTCGTGCGACAGCGGTCAAGAAACCAGTCAATCGCCAGAATCAAGCCGATACCATCAAGCGGCAAACCAACCGCCTCCAGTACTATCACCATAGTCACCAGGCCTGCCTCCGGAATCCCGGCTGCGCCAATGGCAGCCATGGTGGCGGTCACCAATACCAGCATCTGTTGCCCGAAACTGAGATCAATGCCATAGGCCTGAGCGATAAACAGCACGGCGACAGCCTCATACAAGGCGGTGCCATCCATATTGATAGTCGCACCCAATGGCAGCACAAAACGGCGCGCCTTTTCATCCACGCCCGCCGCTTTCACGCCGTCCAGCGTCAGCGGCAGCGTGGCGCTTGATGAAGCGGTTGAAAATGCCGTCATCAACGCTGTGCCCATGTGTTTGAGGTATTCCGCGACAGAACGCCGCGCCAGCATCATTAACAGCACGCATAACACCGCCGCATGCGCGAGCAGGCCAGAAATCACGGCCAGTGCATATTTGGCCAGCCCGGCCAGCTGGGCGAAGAATGCTTCACCGCCACCAGATGCCCCCAGCTTGGAAGCAATCAGCGCGAATACGCCAATCGGAGCAAAAATCATAATCCAGCCTACGATTGTCATCATGGCTTCGTTCAGGCCTTCGAAGAAGGCGATTACCGGTTTCCCCTTGTCGCCCAAGGTCGTCAGCGCTGCAGCCAGCAGAATGCAAAATACGATGATAGGTAACAGTTTCATGTTGGCGGCTGCATCAATAATATTCGGATGCACCAGTGACAGCACCAGGTCAGTAATGCCAACATCGCCGATTTCCGGCTTTGGCGCTGCCGAACCGGCGCTGAGATCAACGCCTGCGCCGGGCTGCCACAGATTGGCCATAAGCAGGCCGATAGAAACAGCGATCAAGGTTGTACAGGCATAGTATGCAACCGATACTCCCCCCATCCGACCCAGCTTGCGAACATCACCAAGACCGGCCACTCCGGTAATAATGCTGGCAGCGACCAATGGAACAATCAGCATTTTCAGTGTTGTCAAAAACAATTCGCCCAGCCATGCTACTGAATCCATGGATTCGCCCCAGACAAAGCCGGACACGCCACCGGCCACAATGGCGATAATCATGGCGTACAACAGCACCTTTTCGTAATTCCCCTGCATGGCTGGCTCCCCTATCTGTCACGGACAGCATTCAACCATATCCGCCGCGTTGTATAAATACGCCGCCAGAGTTTGATGCTCCCCAACAGCTCTCACGGATATTCTGGGTTTTCAGAACCACTTTGATGTGATGGTATGCTGTCGCTTTACCAAACTACAAACTCATGCGAGTATCCTTACTGGTTTTATATGAGGACTGGAAACTGCCTTGGGAGAATCATCATGAAACTGTACCATAACCAGCGCCAATACAGCCGATCCAAGGTATCGATTGCCGCAACGCTGACACCACAGGATGGAGACCCTTATGGTGTTCATGTGGCTGATTTAAGCATGGGCGGCATGTTTATCCACTCGGACAAAATATTGGAACCTGGCACCCAATGCCAGATCAGCCTGTTACTGGGTCACTTCAAGCACGAGCTTCCGATTACCGCTGATGCCGTGGTTGTTCGTGTGTTTAAAGACGGTATCGCATTGAAATTTAAATCCATTCAACTGGAGAGCATTGCCAGCATACAGAACGTGATCGTGGATCATGCAGATGACCCCGATCAGGTCGAACTTGAATTTTCATCGCATGGCGGATGGATATTCTCTCCTGAATAACGGACAGGGCCTACACTATTTCTTTTGACATCCTCCTCGCCCTGAAGGACGGGGTTTTACGGCGGATTGGATTGATTCTCTTTTGCCATCAATGTAGTAAAATGAATACGATTTGAATGTACAATGTGAACGAGCGTAATTGTGAATCTCAGTTTCTCGGTTATAATCCGCAGCAAGTCATCTATTCTCCGTATGGTCAGTCATTCGAATATCCAATAAAAAGAGGAACTCAATGAGCCAAAATTTTGTTTTTACATCAGAATCCGTGTCCGAAGGGCATCCTGACAAGGTTGCAGATCGTATTTCCGATGGTGTGCTGGACGCTATTCTGGAACAGGATAAATATGCCCGGGTGGCTTGTGAAACCATGGTCACCACAGGTCTTGTCCTGATTGCCGGTGAAATCACTACCTCTGCAGTGGTCGATTATCAGGATGTTGTACGTTCTGCGATCAGGGAGATTGGTTACAACTCCT
>CAZWWF010000186.1:1158-2658 GCA_964636805.1 uncultured Zetaproteobacteria bacterium | reverse complement strand
GCCCCTGAAGCAGGTGATGTGACGAATGTTGCCGGAAGGTAAAACAGTAAAGGGGCATACACTGGCATGGCGGCATGGCCAGTTACAGGCTGATGATCCTGCCATAGCATGGGAAAGGTTGCTCGAATGCAGGGGTATGCAGGAGTCCGATCCATTTTTTGCACCGCGACTGGCTGATTTGCCCGATCCGTTTGCCATGATGGATATGGATAAAGCTGCAACACGTGTTGCAGCGGCTATTGCGGACGGTGAGAAAATCCATATTTTCGGTGATTTCGATGCCGATGGTGTCAATGGTACGGCCATCCTGGTGGAAGCCTTGCTGGCGGCCGGCGCAATCGTCTCGTCATCCATTCCGCATCGTGGGGATGATGGGCATGGCATTGGTGTGGAGCCGGTACGGGCGGCCGCAGCGGCGGGTGCGAAACTGGGTATCAGCGTCGATACCGGTACGACCTGTTTTGATGCCTGTGCGGAAGCGAAAACGCAGGGCTTCGATCTGATTGTCAGCGATCATCATTTACCCGAACAAACATTGCCCGATGCCTTTGCACTGCTCAATCCGGCTCGCGCCGATTGCGGGTTTGCCGGGCGTAAATTATGCGGCACCGGCGTAGCTTTTTTCCTGTTGATGGCGGTATGGAAGAAGCTGGCAGAATCGGATGCACGACCGGATTTTGATCTGCGCCAGCTGCTTGACCGTGTGGCAGTGGCCACCATTGCCGATGTGATGGATATCGTCGGTGTGAACAGAATTCTGGTTTATCATGGTTTGCAGCGATTAAACAGCAAGCCTTCAACAGGGATGCAGGCGTTACTGACGGTGGCAAAGATCAAAAAGACAGTTTCAGCCGAAACAATCGGCTTTTATCTGGCACCCAGGATCAATGCGGCCGGACGCTTGCAACATGGTGAAGCAGCCATGCGGCTGCTTTCTACCCGGGATGCTGATGAAGCTCTGATGCTGGCCCGGACATTGGATGAAACCAACAAACAACGGCGGACGGTGGAAGCCGAGGTATTTAAACAGGCTGAATTGATTCTGGGTGATGCCGATGTGCTGGCAGTTTACGATAAACGCTGGCATGCCGGTGTGGTTGGACTGGTGGCAGGGCGGCTGGCTCGAAAGCATGGCAGGCCCGCAGCCGTCGGCTTTGTCACGCCGGATGGTGCTGTGCGCGTGTCGTTACGGGGTACGCCCGGATTTCATGTCGGAAACCTTCTGAATGCCTGCAGTGCGTATCTGGAGGGTTTTGGTGGACATGCCGGTGCTGGAGGCGGAACCGTCAAATCCGGCCAGTGGGATGCTTTTACAGATGCGTTCGCCAAAACCATTCTCGAGCAGGCAGCTACCGCAGATGATCATAAACTGAAGGCTATCGACGGTATATTGGGGATGGGCTGTATGCATATCGGCCTGGCTGAACGTCTGATTCGATTCGAGCCGCTGGGGCGAGGCAATCCGGCCTGTTTGTGGTTGTTGAAAGATGTACAGATTGC
>CAZWWF010000186.1:0-1058 GCA_964636805.1 uncultured Zetaproteobacteria bacterium | reverse complement strand
AAAAAAAGCATCTCCAAAAGGCAACCTCCATGACAGAAAAGTCTGCACCGAAGCACAATATCACTGATGTTCCTGCTCTGGATAAAAATGCAGCCGGACTGGTGAAAGGTATCCAGCGGCACTATCTGCGTACGCTGGGTCAACATACAAGCAGTCGATCCAATCATTACAAATATCAGGCACTGGCATACACCATTCGCGATCATCTGATGGAGAACTGGAAGAATACCAAAGATGCTTACATCGAAAAAGATGGTAAACGTGCCTACTACCTGTCACTTGAATTCCTGATGGGCCGTGCACTGGGCAATGCCATACTCAATCTGGGACTGGACGAAGAAACAGCCGATGCCCTGCATCAGCTGGGCCTGAGTTATGAAGAAAAGATAGAGATGGAACGTGATGCCGGACTGGGTAACGGTGGTCTGGGTCGTCTGGCTGCCTGCTTTATCGATAGCTGTGCAACCCTGCAATTACCGGTAACCGGTTACGGTATTCGCTACGAATATGGCATGTTCCGGCAGCTGATCCAGAATGGTTATCAGGTCGAAGAGCCTGATCACTGGCTGAATTACGGTAATGTGTGGGAAATTACCCGGCCGGAATACACCCAGCGCGTTCATTTTGGCGGCCATACTGAATGTTACCATGATGATCAGGGCGTTATGCGTTGCCGCTGGGCTGATACGCAGGATGTATTGGCAATTCCTTACGATACACCGATTCCGGGCTTCAAGAATAATACAGTGAACACGCTGCGTCTGTGGAAGTCGGCAGCGACGGATGAATTTGACCTGGGTGAATTCAACGCCGGCGACTATGCCGGTTCAGTAGCTTCAAAAAATGCAGCCGAACATATTTCCATGGTATTGTATCCGAATGATGCCAGTGAAAATGGCAAGGAACTGCGTTTGCGTCAGCAGTATTTTCTGGCTTCGGCCAGTATCAAGGATGTGCTGCGTGGCTGGGTGGAACGCCATGGCCGTGATTTCAGCGACTTTGCCGACAAAAACTGTTTCCAGCTTAATGATACACACCCGACGGTTTCTGTTGCCGAG
>CAZWWF010000185.1:0-2663 GCA_964636805.1 uncultured Zetaproteobacteria bacterium | reverse complement strand
GCACTGAGGTGGCAGGATACATTCGGTGAATTTGATGTGGCGCTGATGGCAGGGCGTATCAATAACGAAAACATGTTCGGTGCCGATGTTACCGGAAACCTGGGTGATGCCGGTGTACGTCTGGAATGGATGCAGGCGAGAAATCCGCTGGAGGGGGGCTATGGGCAGTTGTCTGCAGGCATTGATTATACATGGCATCAGGCATGGTTACCCAATGGTCTTTATATGGCGCTGGAATATTTTTATAATGGTGCAGCAGGTTCACCACGGTTTAATCAGGATCGCTTGAACAGTCGCTCCAACCATTTGCTTGGCGGTATACTCGGATACGATTTGACACCGCTCTGGCGAATCGATTTGCTGCTGATTGCTGATCTGCAACAGTCCGGCTGGTTTATGTCACCGTCGTTAACCTGGTCGGCAGACGAAAATGTGGATATAAGTGTTTTTGCGCAGCTGCCGCAGGGCGGAGGAAGCAGTGAATTTGCCGTGTTTGAACCGCTTTATGCTGTTCGGGCTGACTGGTATTTCTGATTCGGGCAGGTGTTATGTTTCGAGGGGATTACCGGGCTAGTGACCTTCGCGTTTGAGCAGGAGGAAGACGGCGATGCCTCCGAATACGAGGCTGGGCAGCCAGGCCGCGAAAGCTGCGGGCAAGTGTTCGCTGCTGGCTAGCAGATTGCCGGCATTACCTACAATATAAAATGCCAGACCCAGTGAAATGGTGAGAATCAGGCCCCACGATGCCCGGCTGTTGCGATCGCCACTGCCAAGACATAAAGCGGCGGCGAGAATTACCATCAGCAGACAGGAAAACGGGGCAGAAAATTTCCGGTGCAGGGCATAACTATAGGAACTGGCACTTAAACCGGCACGCTCGAGATCATGGATATAATGATAGAGCTGGAAGAAATCCATATGCCGTGGCCGCGGTAATCCGGTTGTTTCAGGCCCGGCAGAAGATATGATGGATAGTTTATCCTGATGTTCGACCTGCATGCCTTCATCATTGGACGGGGTGCTGATATATACATTGTTCAGATGCCATGTACCCTGTTCATAGCTGGCTTTGGCACTGTCAATTCGTTGAATCCAGTTTCCCTTATTACCGGTTTCGATCATGGTCAGGGCGAACTGATTTGCACTTAACGGATTCAACCGGAAAAACCTGTGTCCATCCTTGATCCACTGGATACCATGTTTCGGATTCTGTTTGTGCTGAATATTGACCTGCTCAATCGTATCCAGCCGTTGATTGGTGACGGGCGTGATCCACTCGCCAATTGCAAAGCTCAGCAATGAGGCCAGAAAAGCTACGGCGAGCAGGGGCAGCAGCACCTTGTTGATGCCAAGCCCCGCAGCCCGAAGGGCAACGATTTCATGATGGCGCGAAATTTCGATGAGATAAACGCTGGCACCGATCAGCACGATAATTGGCATGAACTCTGAAATCATGAATGGCATTTTCAGCAATATGTATTCGAGCATCTGATTGGTGCTCAGCCCATGGCCCAGATAGCGAGCCTTGTCGAATGATTCGATAATGACATAAATCGACAATAATGTCGTCATCATGATCAATGATCGGCTCATACAGCCGGAAAAAATCCATCTGAAAATTACAGGCATAAAGGCGAGTCTAGGGGGCTGTCGAACTTAGGGCAATTGTGGCCGCCAAGTGGCAGTGTGAAGTAAAACAACATTGTTTCCCTGACGTGGCGAAAAGCGGAAAGAACGTTATTTTTCAGGTATTTCCTGGTCGTTCGGGGTAATTGGCGGGGCAATGCATACACGGTTTCTTCCATTTTCCTTGGCGGAATACAAGGCAAGATCAACACGGTTGATCAGTTCCTGTAGCGATTCATTTTGCACATGGGTGGCGACACCGGCACTGATGGTCACAGAAAAATCCTGATCACTGGCATTGAAACGCAGCATGGCTGTTTTTTCGCGTATCCGCTCGGCAAATTCTTTTCCGCAGTCCGGTCTGGAGGATGTAATAAATGTCAGGAATTCCTCGCCGCCGAAACGGACCGGGATATCGGTTTTCCGGCACTCCGACAAGATAACAGCACTGACCTGTTTCAATACCTCATCACCTGTCATATGACCATAGGTGTCGTTAACGTGTTTGAAGTGATCCACATCAAACATGACCACGGAGACAGGTGAATTGATCTCGCGATCATGCAATTCCAGCATACGGGAAACCGTGTCCTTCATATATAATCTGGTGAATAACCCTGTCAGCGGGTCACGGATGGAGCGCTCATAGATGACATCACGATCTTCTTCCATGGATCTGAAAATCATTTCTCTTTCGACCGCAGTCAGCAACGGCTCCATCAGACGGCTGAACAGGGCATCAATTTCGGCACTGATAACAGTTTCGCTTTCCATATGCATGATAACGGCAGCCCGGCAGCTTTGGTTATCGCCTGCAAACAGCGGCATCACCAGCTGAATTTCCCCTGCATTGCCGCCAATAGAGGCATCGGGTATTTTTTTGTAGTGTGTTGTATATTTTTTCTGCCAGGCAGGCTGATTGCACGAAAATATTTCCTGAAAATCAGGTGATATATCCACGGTGACACCATGATAGAAATTATCGGGAGCAAGCAGGAGCATCTGTCCATCGTGCTTGACCATGAATGACAATGCCT
>CAZWWF010000184.1:1610-2683 GCA_964636805.1 uncultured Zetaproteobacteria bacterium | reverse complement strand
ATGCCTCTAACGTTGAGCCTGCATAAATAAACTGCGTTTGATGACTTGAGCTGATACCCCGATAAAACGAGAGCGTCAGCCAATATAATAATTGAATCGTCCTGATTTCACAGCTTCGGAAAAGCCATGCTGTGAAGTGTTTGTTGTAAGCAACAGACAGACTGTTCATACGTTCGATCCTACTATTCACGACAATGGTTTCATTGTTACGTTCGAATCGACAGGTCCCTCAAGCGCCCAAAGGAAAATGGCGTGACTACAAAAAAACGCATGCTTATCAATGCTTTACATGATGAAGAAAGCCGTGTGGCCATTGTTGAAGATGGATATCTGCACGAACTTGATATTGAATCAGCTCACAAAGCACAGACCAAAAGCAATATATACCGAGGCAAAATCACCAAGGTCGAGGCAAGCCTGCAGGCTGCATTCGTCGAGTATGGCGCAGCTCGACAGGGTTTTTTACCACTGGGTGAAATTCACCCGGACTACTGGAAAGATGGTGTCGACAAATCCACCAACCCGCGCAATCTGTCCATTCAGGATGTACTCGAATCCAAACAACAAATTCTGGTTCAGGTTGTCAAAGAAGAACGCGGCAATAAGGGCGCAGCCCTGACAACACATATTTCCCTGGCAGGTCGATACCTTGTCCTGAGCCCGAACACCCCCCGGGGCGGCATTTCACGCAAACTTTCGGATGAAGAACGGCGCTCGATGAAAGAGATTCTCAAGCAACTGGAAGTACCGGACAACATGGGCTTGATTATCCGCACAGCAGGTAAAGACCAAACACTGGAAGCCCTGCAACGCGACTATAATTATCTGCGTCGCCTGTGGGATGAAATTCGCATCACCAGTGAAACCACTGAATCCCCTGCCCTGATTTATCTCGAAGGTGATCTGGCAACACGCGCTATCCGTGATCACTTCTCCGATGATATTGAGGAGATATGGGTGGATAATCACGAAGTGTACACGCGCACCAAAGCCTTTGTGCATGCCGTGCTGCCTGGTAAGGAAAAGCTGGTCAAATTATACCGGGGCAAGAAGCCGTTGTTCCGTCATTACGG
>CAZWWF010000184.1:0-1510 GCA_964636805.1 uncultured Zetaproteobacteria bacterium | reverse complement strand
CAGGTGCCATCAGATACCGGCGAATACCTGATGAATAACAAACGCGATCACATTGCCCGTATTGAAGAAGTCTATGAAGTACAGATTACGCTGCAGATTCGTCCCGATCTTGATATTCCTCATTACAGGATCGAGCGGCAGTGGAGTGAAAATAACCAGCAACGCGTTGAAGTGCTTGAAGATACCAGTAAACGTATCAAACCACCGCGCAATGCTAAAAAACTGAAACCGGTCAAACCCATTGTGGGTATTCCGACGCCGGCACCAACGCCTGCGATCGAGGAAGAAAAAAAGACCAGCCCTTTGAAATCACTGATTGGCTTTTTGACCGGTCAAAAGAAAAAGAAACCTGTAGAACAGAAAGCTGTACCGGTTGAAGAACCGCAGAAACAGCAGGAACGTCCCAAACGGCGCAGACGTAGCGGCAACAAAAATCGTCCCCGCGCAACCGGGCAAAAAAGCACTGCTGCTAAAACAACCAGTGATAAAGAGCTGCAGCAAAACAACAAAAAGCAAAAACAGGTCAAGGTAAAAGAAACGACTGCAGCAAATAAAAATAATGCTGATGCCGCATCCGGTGAAGTAAAGAAACGTAGACGCAGGCGCAGACGCAGGCGTCCGGCAGCAGCTAATAATGGTGCAGCTGCACCAACTCAGGATCAGAAAATGCAAGAGACAGCACCGAAAAGCCCTGCTCCCGAGAACACAGCCAAGAGCGAGTGAAAGAAGCGCCATGCAATGAACAACTGAGTTTCACCATTGATGAAGCCCAGGATGGCCAACGCCTCGATGCTGCCTTAACCAGACTCAGTGGCCTGAGCCGAAATCATATTCAGCAGTTGCTGAAAAATGAAAATGTCCGGAACCAGGCTGGCAAGACCATCAAGCAAGCCTCATTACGCGTCAGGGAAGATGAAACCTATCTGTTGAATATTCCAGCCCCGGTGCCACTTAAACTGGAAGCAGAGGATATTCCGCTCAATATTCTGTTTGAAGATGAGCACCTGATTGTGCTGAACAAACCTGCTGGCATGGTCGTACACCCGGCTCATGGGCATGATCATGGCACGCTGGTACATGCGCTGCTGCACCATTGTAAATCTCTTCCCGGCATCAACGGCATGCAACGCCCCGGCATTGTTCACAGGCTGGATAAAGGTACTTCCGGCAGTCTTATAATCGCCAAAAGTGAAATCGCTCACCGTCAACTCACCGAAATGTTTGCAAGGCATGACCTGAACCGTCAATACATCGCATGGTGCAGAGGCAATCCCCGCTGGCATGCAAAGCGCATCGAACTATCCATTGGCCGCCATCCCCAGCATCGTCAGAAAATGGCCGTGAATGAGAATGGCCGAAATGCTATTACAGATGCTGAGGTTGAACAGTCATTCGGCCCGTTCAGTCGACTGCGCTTGCGTCTGCATACCGGTCGCACACATCAGATTCGCGTACACCTGTCTCATGAAAAACTACCAATTCTCGGAGACCCGGTCTATGCCCGCAGCTA
>CAZWWF010000183.1:0-2705 GCA_964636805.1 uncultured Zetaproteobacteria bacterium | reverse complement strand
GCAAAAAGGCTTAAAACCAGTGCGATTTTCAGATAGGTAAAAAAAACATCCGGAGCATTCAGGAATATCAGCGGCGTGTCCGGCGGCAGCGCGGCACGCAACGGCTGAGAAATGAACTCGAATACCGGCTGTGAAAAATTCATCAATACCATCACACCAATGGCATAAATCACAATCGCAATGGTGGCACGGCGGCGCAGCTCGGCCAGATGTGCCAGCACGCTCATCCCCGAGCTGACAGGCTCCTGATCTTCATCGACCGGAGCGTTTTCCTGAGTCTCGCTCTGGCTCACTTATCACCCTGTGTGTTATGGGGGTTCGTGATGGATTTGGAATCAGGTTCTAGCGTTTGACCAAGTTTTTTCATGATCTCTTTATTATAATCATCAATACCGCCGACACTGTCTCCCACGTCATGCAGCGAACTTTTTAACGGTGCTGTTTCTTCATCAATCTGCCGGCGCACATCTGCAATCCATCCGCGCCCCTTACGCACCACCCGGCCAACCTGGGCGAATAATTCAGGCATGCGATCCGGCCCCAACACCAGAAAGGCAACAATACCGACCAGCAATAATTCCAGAAATCCGATATCAGGCACGGTTTATCCCGGTTAAGGACTGTTTACTTCTTGTCTCCACCGCTATCAGCACCGGCTTCATCTCCGGCATTATTTGAAAGATCATCTTTCTTGTCATCATCGGAGATATTACTGCGAAAGCTCTTGATCCCCTTGGCCAGCCCTGCCCCCACCTGCGGCAATCGCTTGGCACCAAACAACACGATCACAATTATCAGGATTAAAATCAGCTCAGTTGTTCCCAGTCCAAACATGGCAGTGCTCCGTTACTATAAAGAATAAAAGTTTGCAGTATAAGTGATTGCCGACATTACGCAATTTAACAGCCTCGGCAAGCCTCAACCCTGTGCTGCTGCTATTTTACGCAGGGCGGGAACATCAAGACCCGCCTCATCAGCAATGGATATTGCGCGAGCAAGACGCGCAGGAGCAGAGCGCCCCATACAACCATGTTCGGGATCGCCATCAAAAGCCCGCAACATGCCTTCAACAAGAGCCGTCCGATCTAAATCCTCACCGGTCAGATATTCCTGAATATCAAGTACATCACCGGCCACATGACAGACCAGGTCATGATGGTTCTTCCACAGCCCCCTGACATTGCCTCCTGCTTCAAGACCGCTAATATTGGTGGTTAGAATATAAAGGTTTTTCGTTACCAGTTCGAACAAAAGTTCCTGTTCACGTTCCAGCACAACCACCGGGATATCCAGTGAGCCGAGTGCTTCTTTCAATAAATCGGCAAACCGCCCATAAGCTGGTGATGTGATGACCACTTTGGAATCCATACCCTTCTTTTTCTCGAACCAGACGGAAATCACCGTCGGTTTTTCCAAACCGTGTCGCTGCCAGTCGCGTGGCAACAATTCATTTTGCAGCAATACCAGCCTGTCATGCCAGACATTCGGCAACTGTGCCAATGTGGCATGCAAATCCTTTTCAGCCACAGCAACCACCACTAGTTCCGGCTCCGCCACATCGGCTGCTACCACAGCCATATCCATGTCCCGTGTCACCGGCACTACCGGATATCCAATCCGCAGAAACCCACGCGCAAACACCGAACCAATTTCACCGATTCCGATTACCACCACCGGTTTATTCATGTTGAACTCCTTTGCGCCTCAATGACGCCTTACGCCAATTTTTTGTATTTGATGCGATGCGGCTGGGTGGCATCTTCGCCGAGCCTGCGTTTCTTGTCGGCTTCGTATTCCTCGAAGTTGCCCTCGAACCATTCGACATGCCCCTCTCCCTCAAATGCCAGCATGTGGGTAGCGACACGATCCAGAAACCAGCGATCATGCGAAATCACCACAGCGCAACCGGCGAAATCAAGCAAAGCTTCTTCCAGCGCACGCAGCGTCTCGACATCAAGATCGTTGGTCGGCTCATCAAGTAGCAATACATTACCGCCGGATTGCAGCATCTTGGCCAGATGAACGCGATTGCGTTCGCCACCCGAGAGTACTTTCACCTTCTTTTGCTGGTCGCCGCCCTTAAAATTGAAACGTCCGCAATATGCCCGGCTGGAGACTTCAACCTTGCCCAGCCAGATTGAATCGGCCCCTCCGGAAATTTCCTCCCACACGGTTTTATCGCCATTCAGCGCATCGCGGGATTGATCCACATAGGAAAGTTGTACGGTTTCACCGATGGTCAGCGAACCGGTGTCCGGCTGTTCCTGCCCGGTCATCATGCGGAATAATGTCGTTTTACCGGCGCCGTTGGCTCCGATAATGCCGACAATGCCGCCGCGCGGCAGGTTGAATGAAAGATTCTCGATCAGTACTTTATCGCCGAAACGTTTGGCGACGCCTTCCGCCTTGATCACGGTATCGCCCAGCCGTTCGGCTACCGGAATAAAAATCTGTTTGGTGGCATTGCGTTCCTGCACTTCGCGGCTGGCCAGTTCATCAAACGCCTTTAAACGCGCTTTGGACTTGGCGTGACGCCCCCTGGTACCGGCACGCACCCATTCCAGCTCGTGCTGCATGGCTTTCTGACGCGAAGTCTCCTGCTTTTCCTCGATTGCCAGGCGTTTCTCTTTCTGTTCCAGCCAGCCGCTGTAATTGCCCTCGAACGGAATACCGCGCCCGCGATCCAGTTCCAGAATCCAGCCGGC
>CAZWWF010000182.1:0-2706 GCA_964636805.1 uncultured Zetaproteobacteria bacterium | reverse complement strand
ATGCGGATGGCAACCTATGCCTCGACATCGGTTGCCATTGTTCTGATTCTGATCAAAACCGTGGCCTGGATTATGACTGATTCACTCAGTCTGTTGGCTACATTGATAGATTCCTGTCTGGATGCGCTGGCATCGCTTATTAATTTGCTGGCTGTGCGTCATGCCTTGATGCCGGCTGATAAAGAACACCGTTTTGGCCATGGTAAAGCGGAAGCACTGGCCGGTTTGGGGCAGGCGACGTTTATTACCGGGTCGGCGCTGTTTCTGGTGCTGGAATCGGTTTCCCACCTGTGGAATCCGTTGCCGATTTCATCCATGCCGGTTGGTGTGGGCGTGATGGTTGTCTCCATGCTTGCAACACTTGGTCTGCTAATCTTTCAGAAGCATGTGATTCATAAAACAGGCTCGACTGCTATCAAGGCCGATCATCTGCATTACAAAACCGATCTGCTGGTCAATGCCAGTGTGATTGTCGCCCTGCTGTTGGCCGTTTATGGCTGGCCGGGATTTGATCCGCTGTTCGCAATTCTGATTGCCGTTTACATCCTGTACAGCGCTTGGGAAATTGCAAGTGAGTCACTCGATCTATTAATGGACCGGGAACTGCCTGATGAGGAGCGGGCAAAAATCAAGGCCATTGCCCGCAATCATCCGCAAACACGTGGCATGCACGATTTGCGTACACGCAAATCCGGAACGACGGTGTTTATTCAACTGCATCTGGAGCTCGATGACGGCTTAACTCTTTTGCAGGCTCATGCGATCGCTGATGATGTTGAAGCCCGTATCCTGGCCGAATATCCCGGAGCTGAAGTCATCATCCATGAAGATCCGGCCAGCCTGATGGAGCCGAGACCGGAATTTGCCAAATGAGCAGGTCGCTGGCCTCACTGATGTTCAGTGTTCTGTGCTGGTTTTGTCTGACTGTTCCCGCATTTGCCGCAACCGATATTATCGAAGTCTATTTTTTGCCCATGCAGGAGGCTGCCGATGTGGCCAGAAGCCAGTTGTCCGGAAATGGAAAAGTGGCTGTGATCCCTTCCCGGCATTTGCTGTTGATCGACGATGACCCGGCGCATATCCAAAAAGCGAAAGCATGGCTCAAGCGGCTGGATCACCCGCCGGGTCAATACACGGCCTATGTCAGTATCGAAGATATCCGTTCGGAAACGGATAATACATCGAATGTGTCCGGCTATGCGGTACTGGGAAAACTTGCCGGTGGCTGGCTGAAGGTGAAGCTGCAGCACCGGCAGTTTCGCTCCGGCCAGCGACAATCGTTCCAGTTGCGTGTTTCGAGTAATCATTCAGGCAGCATTGAAACGGGCATGATTCGCTCATACAGCCGGGAAACAAGGTTATGGCTTTCCAGATACGGCGTCGTCTATGCCAATAGTGTGGAGCTGGTTCCGGTCACGTCCGGATTTAATATTACAGCCACTCCGGCCGACACGGATAAGGTTCGTGTGAAAATTACGCCGTGGATGAGGCGGGCTGTAGAGAGTCATCAGACCGGGCTGGCATCGGATGAAGCGCCGGTGATTGAAATTGCCGGAGCGGCAACCGAACTGATTATACCTGTAGATAAATCCGTAACCATTGCCGCGATAAATCAGGAAGCAGGGAAACTTGCGACTGCGTTATTATCGAGGTCCAGCAGTACCGGAAAACGTCAGTTTGTCATCCATTTGCGGATGTCGAAGCAGTAGACTAGCGATTCAGGCGATACCATTGCGCTTTTTCGTGCCGCCAGAAACTGCGGTATTCTTCATCGCTGACTGCACCATCGCGATTGGCATCCATTTTTCTGAATCTGGTCCGGGCACGCCGATCCACCATGGCCTTGTACTCGGCATAAGAAACGCTGCCGGAGTGATTGGTATCGAGTTCCATAAATGCATCGACGATTTTGTCCGTGGCCGATTTGGGTGCTGCCAGGGCCGGAGAAGTCATCATGCTAAACAGTAAAATTACCCCAAACAGCCGAACTATCATGATCACCCCGCACACATAATGATAAAGTCGTAAAAAGTCCGTCCATGGGCTCGATGATGCCTTTGACGAAGCCACCATATATTGCTGTCTCAGACGACAGACGGCATCATATCCGAGTTGAATTCGAATCACCACTACACATTGGGCGAGAGGGAACATGAAGGCCTATCTGGAATTAATGCGCCATGTGCGCGATCATGGAACACAAAAAGGAGACCGCACCGGTACCGGCACCCAGTCGGTGTTCGGTTATCAGATGCGTTTTGATTTATCTGAAGGTTTTCCACTGGTCACGACCAAGAAAGTGCACCTGAAGTCGATTATCCACGAATTATTGTGGTTTCTGCAGGGTGATACCAATATAAAATATCTGACCGGAAACGGGGTGAAAATTTGGAATGAATGGGCCACCGAGGACGGGTCGCTCGGGCCTGTTTACGGATTCCAGTGGCGCAACTGGCCGGCGCCGGACGGCAAGCTGGTCGATCAGATTGCCGAAGTCGTGGAGCAAATCAAAAGTAATCCCGATTCCCGCCGCCTGATTGTATCTGCCTGGAATGTGGCCGATTTGCCTGATGAATCCGTCAGCCCGCAGGAAAATGTCATGAATGGCAAAATGGCGCTGGCTCCCTGCCATGCCTTTTTTCAGTTCTATGTCGCCGACGGCAAGCTTTCCTGCCAGTTATATCAACGCAGTGCCGATATTTTTCT
>CAZWWF010000181.1:0-2711 GCA_964636805.1 uncultured Zetaproteobacteria bacterium | reverse complement strand
TTGGACATGTGGCGATAGATTTCCCGATGTTTGAATATATCAATCATGGTGAGCGCCAGTTGATGATGTTCGGAACCCCCGTCATCACCGGGCACTTTCTCCAGCACGATATCGGGGCGAAAGAGGTGTGCAATGGCTTGTCTGTATACGCGTTCAACCCGGCGTTCTGCCTTGCGTGCAGCCAGTGCATCATCTTCAGCATGAGCCGGGTTGCTTGAAAGCATGGCAAAGCCGCGCTGCAGCGCTTCGGTGCCATCTCTCAATTCAATCGCCATTTCGAGCATATACTGATCCGGTTGTAAATCGAGCACTTCCAGTTCCCGCACGGTTGTTTTTGCATAGTTCATGATTTCATCAATGCTGGTGATTGCATCGTGAATATCTTCCCTATCCATCGGCGTAGTAAACGCACGATTCAGGATTTTGCTGTTACGTTGCTTGAGTTCATCACCGTGTTTCTCCATGTGGCGAATTTGGTCTGCCTTGCTGGCATCACCGCTCTCCATATAGGTTGCAAACACAGCCATGGTTTGTACGCAGAGTTCGCACTGTTCATTGATCAGGGAGAAAAAATCCGGCATGGGAGGTATTATCCTGTCGATCAGTTTTTTCAAGTATCTGACTGGCGTGTTCATATTGTTCTCCTTACCGCGTACGGGACTTTTTCCAACCCATGGTATAAAAGTGTCATGTGGTGGAAAACCCGTGCAGGTGCGTTGTTATTTCATGTTAACTTTCCAATAAAAGCAGTTGCCCCAGCAACAGGTAACTGACTGCGGCAATCACCGCAGCACCGGGGATAGTAACAACCCAGGTGCTGATAATATCCCTGGCCTTGGCCCAGCGAACCGAACGCGGGCGTTCCGATGCGCCAATGCCCATGATTGATGAGCTGACCACATGGGTTGTGGATACAGGGCCACCCAGCATGGCGGCAGAAAAAATGACCACACCGGCAGTGATCTGGGTATTCACGGCGTGTAGGGGGCGGATTTTGTAGATGCCGAAGCCGACAGTTCGTACAATACGCCAGCCGCCGGACATAATTCCCAGCGTGATGGCTACAGCGCACAACAGCACGACCCAGAAGGGTACTTCAAATTGTGGAATAAAGCCGCCCAGCACCAGCACCAGCGTAATGACTCCCATGCTTTTCTGGGCATCGTTGGCACCATGGGCAAAGGCCAGCGCTGCCGTGGTGAAAAACTGACTGCGGCGGAGATTGCGGTTCACCTGCGGACGGGCACCACGTAACAGGATACCCATCCAGCGATGAATCATAAAACCGACCCAGAAACCGATCACCGGACTGATCAGCAGTGCGAACAGCACTTTGAAGACACCGATTACATGGCCATGACCCAGTTCATTCAAACCCCATACGATATGTTCATTACCGGCGGAAACGAGCACAGCGCCGATTAAACCGCCAACCAGAGCGTGTGAAGATGATGAGGGAATGCCGAATCGCCAGGTGATGATATTCCAGACCACTGCAGCTACCACACCACACAGGATGATGACCGTAGCCGGCAGTGCTTGCAGGTCGGAAATATCGACAAAACTGCCAATGGTATCAGCTACTGCAGTACCGCCGAGCAGGGGGCCGAGGAATTCAAAGAAACCAACCACCAGCACCGCCTGAGCCGGTGTCATAGCACGTGATGCAATGACCGTGGCAAGAACATTGGAGGCATCATGAAAACCGTTGGTGTAATCAAATACCACCAGCACAATCACTGTTGCTGCCGCGATTATGAACAGACTATCCATCACGTATCTCCTGTTCGAAGCTGGATTATACGCTTTTTTATCGGGAAGGGTAATTGAAACCGCGACGAAATGAATGTCCGGCTACAGGGTCACGCTCTTACACAAGCAGGGTGAATCCCTGTCTTCTATACTGTGCCAGATGAACGCAAGGAATGAGCCACATCTGTACGTGAAAGCATGCCAGTCAGCCGGCGTTCATGGTTCAGAATAGGGATATGGCTGATTCCCTTATCGGTGAATATCGAGACGGCTTCGCTAACATGCGCATCTTCCGCCAGGGTAATGACTGGAGATACCATCAATTGCCCGACTACTTCGGCTTTGCTCGAGCTTATTCCTGAGGTGGGTTGAATCAGCGTTTTCAGACGCTCTTCAATTGTTTCGCCGGGAAACTGTGCGGCTTCCTGCTTGAAATCGCTGACGGTGATGATGCCGTTTACCCGTCGAACCCTGCTGATAACCGGCAGACTTTTGATGTTGTGCTGTTGCATCAGTGCCCAGGCATCTTTCAGACTGTCGCCAAATTCAACAGTAACGACCTGACGTGTCATAATATCCCGGCACTCCATATTTCCCAGACTGCGTTGATGGGCGAATGAAGTGGCACGGGTATAGATATCATTTAAATCTTCAATGGTTATGTCAATATAGGTGTTGATTTCCTGTAATGCGCTGTTCAGATCATCATTCGAAAACGGGACGGTGTTTGGCAGCTCATACTCTTCATGTGTATCAGGGTAGGGTATAAATGTTTTGGTTTGTCGTCTTTGTGCAAGCAACACACGCGTTAACCAGACAGCGCCACCCAGAATCAACACATTCAGTCCGACCGGGATCAGTACATAGAGATAACCCAGAGAATGAATCTGGTCACCACCGATCACGGCGACCAATGCAGCGGCACCACCGGGTGGATGCAGGCAATTCAATTGATGCAT
>CAZWWF010000180.1:0-2716 GCA_964636805.1 uncultured Zetaproteobacteria bacterium | reverse complement strand
TCCCCGCTTGCAACAGCCTCTTCAAAAGCCGCAAACAGTGATTGATCGCAACCGGATTGCCAGTCCGGTTTGCCGCGAAAACAGGGCGTTGTTGAAACCAGTGCCAAAGCTGCAATTCGATCGGGAAAAGACCGGGCAATCTGCAATGCCAGCATGCCTCCCAATGACCAACCGACCAACACACAAGGTTCCGCAGGCAATTGTTCGGCTAATATTTCGGCCCAGGCATCAGGTGTCAAATCGTCCGAGCCACCATGACCGGGAAGGTTCAAATAAAGAGCATCGGGAAATGTTTCATGCTGTTGGCACCAAATCTGCTGCGATTGGGCCCAACCATGCAAAAAAACCAGCTGTTTCATACAATATTCCTGAGGTAATCAATCAATGTATCAATCTGCTCCATACTGTGTGATGCACTTAAGGTGAAACGCAGTCTGGCCGTGTTTTCCGGCACTGTCGGCGGACGAATAGCAGCAACAAAAAAACCATGCCCGGCCAATGCTGTCGACATAGCCAAAGCCTGTTTATCGGATCCCACAATCAATGGCTGAATGGCTGTCCCGGAAACCATAAAACCCAGTGCTGCAGTGCCTGCCCTGAAATGTGCAAGGTTACTCTGCAACTGACTGACCTGTTTACCCTGTTGGATCAGGCCAAGTGCCGATTCAGCCGCTGCAATCATCGCCAACGGCAATGCTGTGGAATAAACCATTGTGCGCTGGCGTTGCCTTAATCCCTCAATCAATTCATTCGTACCGAGAATAAATGCACCATAACTTCCGAATGCCTTGCCAAACGTGCCCACTTCGACCAGCCGGGCATGCCCGGAAATTTTATGCATGGACGTCAGGCCTGCGCCATTTGTCCCGACTGTGCCAATGCCGTGTGCATCATCAATAATGAGCAAGGTATCATGTTCTTCAGCCAGTTGGAGCAATACACTGACGTTGGCACAATCGCCGTCCATACTGAAAACACCATCGGAAACAATGATACGCTTTTCGGCAACATGCTGCTCCAGCTGCTGTGCAAGCTGACCTGTATCCAGATGTGCATAACGATGGGTTTTGGCTCCGGACAAGCGTGCGCCATCCACCAGCGAGGCGTGATTGAGTTTATCAGTGAAAAGATGTGTATGCCGATCAGCCAGAGCCTGTATCAGGCCGAGATTGGCCAGCATGCCCGATCCTGTAATCAGGCAGGCTTCATACCCTTTCCAGCGAGCCAGTTTTTCTTCCAGCCGGTGCAGCATCGGATCATCCCCCGACACCAATCGTGAAGCGCCGCTTCCCACCATGATGGAACATGCTTTTTCTGCCGCCATGCAAACATCAGGATGCGTGCTCAGCCCCAGATAATCGTTACTGGCAAAATTGACCAACATCCGGCCATTCACTTCAATACATACGCCTTTGCGCCGAGATGCAAGAAAACGTCGCTGGCGTGTTTCGGGTATTTCTGCAAACCAATTGCGTGAATCGATCATGTCCGGCATGCTGGTTGGCATGAACATGCTGTCAACCAAAGACGTCTCTCTGGTTAACCAGTTGCGTGATTTACTGTTTCCACCGTCCTGCCTTTTCTGTCATACCCCGATGCCTGCCGACAATAGCTGTTGCACCTCATGCCTTGAAAGCATTGAAATATGGCCGCACTCCACCTGCAGTCGCTGTGGCATTCCATTGCCTGCAGAGATGCAACCCGGCCCTTGCGGGCGCTGTTTACAAAAACCCCCGGCTCAGTGCCACACCTGCAGTTTGTATTGCTATCACGGGGCGGTTCGGGATGCGATTCTGGAATGGAAACTGCATGCCCATGATGCGGCCGTACGCTGACTGGTGGATGCTGCTGCGCCGACCATCCGGGAGAAAATCGATGAACATTCGTTATTGTTGCCCGTACCCATGCCACTCTCCCGGATGCGCAAGCATGGCCAGCATCATGCCGCCAATCTCTGTAAATGGTTGGCTGATGATACGGGATGTATCCGGGACTGGCATTTGCTTCGGCGCATCGGTGAACAACCGAGACAATCGGCCCTTTCAGGTCAGGCCCGGCGGAAAAACCTGCGTAAGGCATTTGCGCTGGCTGACGACTACGGTCCGCGCTGGCAGGATTTGGCCGATCAGGTTACTTCGGTCTGGATTGTCGATGATATTCTGACCACTGGATCGACATTGCATTTTGCCGCCAGTGCCAGCTTGAAGCCGGGTGTGCCGATAAACGTACTGTCGCTGGCACGCACATCACATCAAAGGATAGGTTCTAACCATGACAAATATTGAAGTTTATTCCGGTGATTTTTGCCCCTATTGCGTACGTGCCAAGGCATTGCTTAAGAAAAAAGGACTCGAATTCTCCGAATACAATGTACGGAAAGATATCAAACGGCAGGCTGAAATGTCTGAACGCGCCCCCGGCGCACGCACCATTCCACAGATTTTTATCAACAACCGCCATGTTGGCGGTTGTGATGAGCTCTATGCGCTGGAACGTCGTGGTGAACTGGATACCTGGCTAAAGGCTTCTGCATAACAAAATGTGAAGCATTGAACTATGGTTGCCGGGCGTTATCGTGGACAGAATGAAGGGCACTTTAGAACATCAGGGTTCCCTTAAAATATTTATGCATCATTTAACTGGTTGGTGATACTGACCCAGTGATCATAATCCAGTTGTTCAGGTCGTTTGCGCGGGTTAATACCAATCGCCTCAA
>CAZWWF010000179.1:0-2743 GCA_964636805.1 uncultured Zetaproteobacteria bacterium | reverse complement strand
TGCCGCTTTTTTTGACTGGATGCAACAGCATATACAACGTGTACAGGATCTGGATACCGGGGATATATCAAGCATGATTCACAACTGTTGCCGCCATAAGGCAGAAGTAGTGATGGCGGATGAGACTGAGCAGGGTATGCGTGCCTTGCTGAATCTGGGGCATACCTTTGGCCATGCCATTGAGTCGATGACACATTATACCGAGTTTCTGCATGGCGAAGCCGTTGCTATGGGCACATTGATGGCCGCCCGCCTGTCTGAGCAACTGGGTTATGCCAGTCGTGGCATTGAAGAACAGATCCGCAACTGTTATCAACAGGCCGGATTGCCGACGACTATCCCGAGCTTCAGCGCTGATGCATGGCTGGATGCAATGGGACATGATAAAAAGAATATAGGTGACCGGATTCGTTATATTTTATTGCATGATATCGGTAATGCCTTTGTGGCCGAAGATGTGGAACCGGCAGCGATCAGACAACTGGTCCGTTCATATGACTGAACGCATCTCAACCCGCATGATTCATGAATCATGCGGGTTGAAAAAATATGGTCTATACTGATACCTGTGTGAGATTTGAACCTCTCCATTCAGGAGGACATTAATCATGGAAATTCCTTCCATACATCCTGAGCAGGATCACCACAGTATCCTGTTACAGCCTTCCAGTTGCGTGAGCAAACTGGAGAATCTGGCGCTGTGGTTTTCCAAGCGCCAAAACAAGGAAGTTCCCGATGCCATTCATGCTGCAACGGTTTTATTCGCTGCAGACCACTGCGTGGCCGGCAACATTGAATATCATAAGGTGGTGCCAACCAGGGATATGATTTGCAATGCCACGGCAAGCGATGCTGTCATCGCTGAATTATGCCGACAGGCGGGCAGCAACTTACATATAGTTGATGTTGGTGTGAACGGATGCCTTGCTGATATTGATGCGATAGAACATGCCAAGGTACGTTCCTCCGGTACCGCTGACATCACAGTCGGATCAGCCATGAGTCATGCGGAATACTGGGAAATCGTCGGTATCGGCGAAGAAATGGCTAACCGTACTATTGCTGCAGGTGCCAATTTACTCATTGCCGGTTCTATTGCAGCAGGAGATCGTATTTCCATTGCAGCGATTATTTCCGAGCTTGTTGGCCTGCCTCCGGAACAGGCATTGATATCGGACCCTGATACAAGTCCCGAAACCTGTGCCAGCGAGCTGACAGCAATCAAAAAAGCCAGAGCCCGCGCCGACGGCACGCCTTCGCATGACGTTCTCAGGGAACTGGGAGGGCTGGAAATGGCTGCCATGGCCGGATTTTATCGTGGTGCTGCCTTAAAGGGGGTTCCGGTTCTTCTCGACGGCCTCTCTTCCGCAACGGCTGCGCTGGCGGCCATTGCATGGGATGTCCGTATTGCAGGCTGGATGCTGGCCAGCCATGTGAGCAATGATGCCGGGCATCGGGATGTGCTGGAAGAAATGGGCCTGGATCCGCTGATTGAATTAAAACACAGTCTCGATGGAGGCAAGGTCGCAACTTTAATCGTGCCGGTATTGCAATCAGCGATTAGTTTGCAGCGCGGGCTGGCCAGTATTGAGGCACAGACATAGAACTTTTCAGCCTATAACCATATTTTTAACGTATTATTCAGTACTATCAGGAAGGCATCATATGACAACAGCATTTGCCATGACAACATGGACATGGACAGTCTTGGGGTTCGCATCTCTGGCTACGGCTATCGGGTTATATTTATCAGAACGGCAAAAAGTGCATGTGCTGGCTCACCGGGATCATGTTCCTTCCCGCTTTCGTGATAAAATATCCCTTCCTGCACATCAAAAAGCCGCAGATTATACGGTTGCAAAGCTGGCTCCGGGAAACTTCGGGCAAATATATACTTTGTTACTGCTTCTGCTCTGGACGGTCGGCGGGGGCCTTGCCATGCTCGATACCGTGACAGCCTCATTCGGCCTTTCCGGGATATGGTCCGGTGTTGTATTCCTGATGCTGTTTTTTCTGATCGGACACATGCTGGAGCTGCCACTGGAGATATATACAACCTTCAATGTCGAAGCAAAATTCGGCTTTAATAAAATGACGTTCGGTTTGTATATCAGTGATATGCTCAAGCAACTTGTGTTGATGATGGCTATAGGTGCGCCGCTTGGCTGGGTAATCCTCAGTCTGATGGACGGAGCCGGAAGCTGGTGGTGGTTGTATGCGTGGATTGTGTGGACAGCCTTTATGCTGTTGATGATATGGGCATACCCTGCCTTCATTGCACCGCTGTTTAACAAATTTCAGCCACTGCAGGAGGGGGAGATGAAATCGCGTATTGAATCGCTGCTCAACCGTTGCGGTTTCGAGAGTAACGGCCTGTTTGTCATGGACGGTTCACGCCGTTCCAGCCATGGCAATGCCTATTTCACCGGGCTTGGCAATGCCAAGCGCATTGTGTTTTTTGATACCCTGCTGAAGCAGCTTGAACCTGTGGAAACCGAAGCTGTACTGGCTCATGAACTGGGACACTTCCATCACGGACATGTAAAAAAGAGATTGATGGTGATGATCATGGTCTCGTTAGCCGGCTTTGCCCTGCTTGGCTGGCTGATGCAGCAAGCCTGGTTTTATAACGGACTGGGCGTCACACATCCGTCAAATCATGCTGCGCTGGTGCTGTTTATGCTGGTATTGCCGGTGTTTACTTTTGTGATGGAGCCGGTCATGAGTTATTTTTCACGCAAGA
>CAZWWF010000178.1:0-2784 GCA_964636805.1 uncultured Zetaproteobacteria bacterium | reverse complement strand
GAATTTTTTTGGCGCTGGTTTCATGTTGTTCCAGATACAGTCCGCCAACATAAATATCGAAAAAGAATTTTGTGCGGATGCCGGCTCCATTAAGCTGCAGGGTTTTGCCTTGCAGTTCAATCGTATCCGGCAGCGTGACGCCTTCAATTTCAACCGCCGGACTTAACACGGGCAGCAGGAGCAGGGTCGTGAGGAATAATAAACGAATATGTTTCATGGAAACCTCCAGAATATGAATGACCTTCCGATTAAAAACTAAAAGCGCACAAATCGCAAGTGATGGCGGGATGTGTGGACGTAGAGGTAGGCAAAGTAGTCGTGTTATTCAGATGCTAACCAGCTAAATGGAGCAGCGTTTAATGTGAGTTCACTTTTCTGACTTCCGCGCCAGATCAGCCATGCCCGCGGTCCTTCTGCAGAGTCTTCCGGTGTGGCGGAGTTAGCGGCTGTCAGATCAATATGCATCTGAAAGGAAGATCGGACGCCAGGAGCGCCGGCACCAAAGGCCAGATCGCCAAAGTCGATAAACTGTTGATTCTGTTCCAGCAATACCGGAAAGCGGGCGAACCATGCGTAAAATGCTGTGCCCGGTAATTGTGCTGCACCCTTCAGTGTGTGCATGGCCGGCAGCTTTTGCCAGATAATATGATTTGGGCCACTGATCTTTGTTGAAAGCAGGGAGGTGACGAATGCATCATTGAACAGCGGGCTCAGCCCGGAGAAGTCCGGTTTCAACTTAACTGCGGCGCGGGCATAATCATCGGGGTATTCTGCAATCAGTTGCCAGTTGAAGGGGGAAAAGGCCATGGGTAAGGCATGATATGAAGTGGCATCAGGATGTGCTTTTCTGGCCAGTTCGATTCCCTGTTGCTGATTATGATAAGCCAGCGCGAGATAGCTAAAGGCCAGAGCAAAGCCCAGCATACTTAAATAACGTGTTTGTTGTTTCCAGATAAGTCCCGCCAATAGCGGGATCAGCAAACAGGCGGAAAACAGCGGGTCGATGATAAAGAGCAGATCAAAGCTGAAACGCCGGTCGGAGAAGGGGGCGAATATCATCGTGCCGAAGGTAGTGATTACATCGAGACCAATATGCAGTAACAGGGCCAGAACTATCAGTGTGGGCATGACAGGATTCTGTTTAACAGAGCTGGAGGCCAGACTGTAAACCAGCCATGCCCAAAGCGGCAGCATGAGCAGTGAATGAGTCAGTCCACGATGGTGTTGTAAATAAACCGTGTCGGAAAACAGCCGTAACAGAATATCACTGTCCGGTGCCATGGCGAGCAAAACCAGAAACAACAGATGCCTGGGCTGGATGTGGTTTTTTGGAAAAGCGCGGGCGAGTGCAGCACCTGAAATGGCGTGGGTTAGCGGATCCATGCGGGGATGTCTTGCAAAAGTTCCTGCCAGTTATGACCCGGTGTTATTTGTCCGCCACAAACTGCATGGGAGGCGCCGGTGACCTGGGGGATTGTGTTGGGTTTGCCCATCAGAGTTTGTCTGGCAAGCAAGGCGAAACTGACTGCTTCCACCGCTTGTGGTGGTATACCTGCAGCTTCGGTTGTATCGATGATCGACGGTGCCAGTTCTTTTTCGAGCTGTTTCATCAGGTGGATGTTACGAACACCACCACCGCAACATAACCATCTGGATGGTGTGTCCGGCATGAATCGAATGCTGTGTTTAATACTATTAACTGTGAACTGGCATGCAGTAGCCAGACGATCCGCATCGGAAATATCCGGCCATCGTATCATGGTATCCACCAGTGATTCGCCAAACTCTTCCCGGCCAGTTGACTTCGGCGGTGTGCGTTGCAAAAAAGGGTGTTGCATCAGTCGATCAAGCAGTGGAAGGCATACCGAGCCACTTTCTGCAAGTTGCCCGTTTTCATCGTAGGCATGTTTTCCGTGACTGATGGCCAGCATCAATGCATCCATGATCATATTGCCGGGACCGGTATCAAATCCGGTGATGTTATCGGCACAGCCTAACCATGTGATATTGGCAATACCCCCGATATTAAGCACAGCTGTATTTTTGTTTGTCTGTCCAAACAGTTGCCAATGCGCGAATGGAACCAGTGGTGCTCCTTCTCCACCGGCTGCAATATCGCGGCTGCGGAAGTCGGAGACAACAGTGATGCCTGTTTGCTCAGCCAGCGTAGCTGCGCAGCCAATCTGCATGGTAAATGGATAATCAGCTTTGGGGCGATGACGGACAGTTTGCCCATGGCAGCCGATAGCCGCGATATCTGATTGTTTCAGGCCGGTGCTATGAAGTGCTGACCGGACAGCTTCAGCATAGGTAATTGCCAGCGCGCGGTCCAGTTCGCCCATGCGGTCAACTTCATTGAGCCCGGGTGCAGCCAGGCGTAATACCGGCTCACTCAGTTTTTTCGGCATCGGGAACTCAAGGAATTCAACCAGTTCAGTCTTGGCGCTGGCACTGTTGTCGAAGCACACAATCGCGATATCGATGCCATCAGCAGAAGTGCCGGACATCATCCCGATAAACAGGGACTGTTTTATTTTATGACTCCGCAACCACAACTGATCTTTTGTTATTGAAGCATTGTTGGCAAAGTGTTCATCAAATTCATCTCGTGTCTACTATATCCGGTCAATTCCATACGTATCCTTATAAACACTGTTGAGTTCCGCACCGTGCCTTACGATTATCGACAACGGTGCGGGTATATAGGGATGTGTGGACGTGTGTTTGCAGTGTTCAAAAAGCCTGTGGTGTTGATGTCTCCGTTGCAGGTGTCGAGCCGGTTTG
>CAZWWF010000177.1:0-2784 GCA_964636805.1 uncultured Zetaproteobacteria bacterium | reverse complement strand
GGGTCAAAGGAGAAGAGATGGCAGATGAGCAGCCTATAGGCATATTCGATTCAGGGGTGGGGGGGCTGTCGGTTCTTGCACATATCCATCAGCGTCTGCCGGGTGAAGCATTGCTGTATGTAGCAGATTCAGCTTATATGCCCTACGGGTGCAAACCAGAGGCTGTTATTCAGCAACGTTGCGTGGAAATTTCAGAGTTCCTTTTCCGCCAACAATGCAAGGCAATCGTTGTAGCCTGTAATACTGCTACTGCCGCAGCAGTACACCATATCAGAGCATTGTATGCCTTTCCGGTCATCGGTATGGAACCGGCTGTGAAACCGGCTGTGTTGCACAGTAGGAGTAAAGTAATCGGAGTATTGGCAACCAGCGCGACGTCGACCAGCGATAAATTCAATCGTCTGGCCGCGCGCTTTTCACAACATGCAAAGCTGATAGTTCAGCCTTGCCCGGGACTGGTTGAGCTGATCGAATCAGGTGAGCTGACAGGGGATACAACCCGTGACATGCTTTCATTATTTCTGCAGCCGCTGATCCGGCAAGGTATGGATACACTGGTGCTTGGTTGCACGCACTATCCATTTGTTAGTGCATTGATCAGAGATATTGTCGGTGATGATATCCTTATTATTGACACAGGTGCTGCGATTGCCTGTGAGCTGGAACGGCAGCTTCAGAACCGGCAGTTGTTATCAGAAAACAAGACAGCTTCAATCGAGTTCTGGAGCAGTGGTGATGTAGAGATAGTTGCACCCGTGATGTCCCTCCTGTGGGGGGAGAAAGTTATGGTGAAAAAACTTCCGTTTTGAGCGCCCCTGGTCGGCTTTTACTTATTCACTTGCACCCGCTTGATTTATGGATACTGTTCGCCCAAATTTTTCATACATAAGGATAAAACCAACATGAGCACAAAGAAAATAACCAAAAAAGAGCTGACTACAAAAGCTGCTGAACTGAATCTGAAAGGTGCGGCAAAGCTGCGCAAACCGGAACTGATCCACGCTATCCAGATTGCAGAAGGTAACACAGACTGCTTTGCCCGCATTTCAAATTGCGCTGTCAGCCCATGCCTGTACCGGGCTGAATGCCAGGCTTAAATACGGCATATTTGTAAAGTTAAGCGTGGGCCCAATGTGGCCCACGTTTTCGTTACAGGCCTATACGGTCAGGGTTTGTTTACCCAAGCTGCTTTGATATGATATTTTCTGGCCAAATATTCTTTTTGAGTCTCAGCCTCCTGTTTACTGGCAAAGCCGGCAACACGTATTCTGTAGCGTGTTTTTCCTTTTGCAGAATAGCGCCCGATGTCAGCAGCAATTCCTTTTGCTTTGAAATCTGCCAGTGCTCTTTTTGCTGCCGGGAGCGAATCCAGTGACATCAAGTTGACGACCCAACCGGTATGAGGTTTAACAGAAACAGGTGTAATCGAGGTTTTTTTGGGTTCGGAGGGTTTGCTTTTAATAACATGCTTTCCGGAACGACGGGCCTTGGTCTGTTTTGCAACCAAGCTGCTTAATGAGGAAAGCTGTTTTTCCAGATGGTCTACCCGCTCTTTCAACGCGACATTCCCTTGGCTCATTTGTTGCTCCAGTGATGAAATACGCCGTTCCATACGCTGCATTTGAATATCCGGGTTCAATATGGTTTGTGTCTCCTGCTGCGGGATGGCGTCATTATCATGATTATTCTCGTCCCCGGGATTGAACCAGACCGCAACAGCTGCGATCAGCATGGCTGCAATTGCAAACATTGTGATGGGTTTTATCCCCGGCTTTGGCGTGGCGGACGATGGTGTGGAAGTACTGTCCTTGAGTGGGAATGTTTGAGATTTTTCGGGTTGTTTTTCCGATTCCTTGCCTGCTGTCGGCTGCTCTTGAGCACGGAATGGGGCAGGCTCTTCATTGTTTTCTGATGGAACGAATTCAGTTGGAAATACAGGGTTTTCCGGAATAATCGGTTCCTTTTTTTCGTGCTCTGTTGCTGTGGACCGGCCTGTATCCCATGTAGAATCAAATGAATGTTCCACTTCTTCGGCAGATGGTTCATCCAGTTGTTTGGCAGTGAACAGGTCGTCTGAATCGGTTGATTCATCTTCTTCAATTAATTTTCTGTCTGCAGATTCCGTTGAATCAGCTTGTTCAAAATGATTCAGACTAAAATCATCTTCAGCAATTTTATCCGTTGTTTTATCTGTCATAGAGTTCGGCTCCTGGTTGTCTGATCATTGCCGGCAAGTCATTTGTTTAGATGCAGGTCTAAGCATTTATCCGGATGAACAAAGTAAACAACGTGTCTGCATGGGTTTTTCACGCCACGATAAAGATATATCACGGGGTGGGAAAATCCATGCGCGATAGAGAAACCGCATCCGGCAGTTCTGTTTCGGCCAGCCAGCCACTTGTGGCATCAGCAATAGCATCGGCGTAGGGGAGATAGGGCTTGATATCGAGCACTGGCGTGCCATCCAGCATATCATGCCCTTCGATATGCAGAGTTCTGCCTTCTATACTTTTCAGGCATACAGCAGACAATCCGATACTATTGGGTCGGTGAGGGGCGCGGGTTGCGAGCGTACCACGTCGGATTTTCGGGCCGCGGGGTGGTATCACTGTCGGATTCCAGCCCCGGTTAAGATGCATCCAGTAAATCACCCAGATATGTGAGAAACCGTCCAGATCCTGCAGTGCCTGATCAAAATTCATGCCGGCATTGAGTCTGATCTGTGCAGTTTGAGGCTTTCCCAGAACCGGTTGACGGGGCGTTGCAAAACGTTCCCGATAATTA
>CAZWWF010000176.1:0-2818 GCA_964636805.1 uncultured Zetaproteobacteria bacterium | reverse complement strand
TTAAATTGTTCATATTTGAAAGGTTTGGGTAATTCGTAGCATAACTCCGACTTGACCATTTCGACATCCGCAAGCGTTGCAGTTGTAATAACAATTCTTTGTAAAGGCGCCCGTTTGCGAATCCATCTGGCCAATACTATGCCATTCGTGCCAGACATCCTGTTATCCATGATCACAGCCACCGGCTTGATATATTGTGGTGATGTAAAAAAATCCATATATGCTTCTGCGCTTTTGAATGATGCAGATTTATAGCCCTCAGCTATCACCAGGGCCCTCAATATTTCTCGCAACTCCGGTTCATCATCAACAATATGAAACCACATGCTGCCTCCGGTAGCGTTAGCTATTATAGCATACTAAACAGTTTGATAAAACCAAAAAGGTTCGCTCCACGTAAACCGCGAATTTCTCAACAGCTCAACAGTGTCAGGGGATAATTCTCGCGCCTTTCCTGTCCCGCCACCGAGAATCATGACCCTGCCTGGGCCTGGAAGGGATACGTAATCCGCCATGCGGGGGCCGGGAACGCTGCTCAATGCGGGATGCACGGCCCGATATAAGCAGGAAAGCACGGCTGTCCCTGCGCCACAGACGTTGCGGCATCAAGCGTGCCTGATTTCGCGTTACAGCCACACGGCTGGCTGCATCGGGATGATCGGCGAAAAATGCGGACAACATACCTGAGCTTCCCCGCTCCAGTTTTACCAGATGTTGCAGAAAGCGGCTCATCGCCATTGGATTAAAACCGGTGCGTTGCAGCAATATGACACCTCGCCTGTCTGCATCTGCTTCGGATTGGCGCGAATAACGGGTCAATTGCCCCTGCGCCAACAGATTTCCAGCCATCATGGCATAATCCGCCCCGCCACCCCGACCAAGCACGGTACCGAGTACCCCGAGTCCCAGTTGATATCTTTTCGCCCGCTCGATTTGAGCACGGTGGTGATAGCCTTCAATATGGCCGATCTCATGCGCAAGCACACTGGCCAGTTCCGCTTCACTGCCGACTGTTTCCAGGACTTTACTATGGATATAGATAAAGCCGCCTGGCAGAGCAAATGCATTGATCTTGTTATCACGAATCACACGAAATCGCCACGGTAAATTCAGGCGTCCGCTGCGTGCAGCCAATTCATGACCCAGTCGGGAAATGTAACGCTGAACCTGCCTGTCTTGCAGCAGCCTTGCCTTTTGTTCCACCTGTTGAGCTGCCGCCCGCCCAATAGCAATCTCATCAGCCTCACTGACTGAAAATATGCCGGCCAAGGCCGGTTCCAGGCACAGGGTGATGGACAAGAACAATGTCATCAGCAACAGAATTGATCGGCGCATCAGCCTTATCATACTCATTTTGTCGACTGCATCCAACCCATATAACCGAAAATATCCGAGAACATCACCATGCTTCATTCGCAGGACGATCAGCGTTATAGTTGAGTGATGGATAAGCTGTTCCATGGCATCCCGTTTCATGCTTCCACATCCGGCACGCTGGGCGTGGAGATGGAATGGATGACCGTGGATGAACATTCCGGCAGCCAGATTCCAGCCGCACCGGATGTATTTGCCGTGGTAGGCGACACACCGCGCATTAAACCGGAACTGTTTACCTCGATTGTTGAAATCAATACCGATATCCAGACAAGCACGCCTGCGGCCATGCAACAATTACGTCAGTTGTACGGGCAGGTTGATGCGATACTGCAACACAAAAACACAGCTCTGCTCAGTTCCGCTACGCATCCGTTTTCACACTGGCGCGACCAGCAGGTCAGTGATGATCCACGCTATGCCCGACTGTTCAAACGCCTGTGCTGGGTCGCACGCCGGTTTAATATCTGTGGTATTCACACCCACATCGGCATGCCCGATGGCGATACCTGTATCCGGGCCATGAATCACCTGTTGCCGATCATGCCGGTTTTTCTGGCTATATCGGCCAACTCACCCTTCTGGCACGGTGAAAAAACCGGTTTAATGGCCAGCCGCATTAAAATTTTCGAAGGATTGAGTCAGGGCGGCATGCCATTCTATTTTTCCGACTGGCACGACTTTGAACATTGTACCACCCGCCTGATGGCTACCGGCAGTATTGATTCTGTGCGTGATATCTGGTGGGAAATGCGTCCGCATCCGGATTTCGGCACGCTGGAAGTCCGCATCGGCGACATGCCGGGTACATTTGACGATGCAGCGGCCTACGTTGCCTATGTACGAGCTGAATCAATGGCCGCAATGAATCCGCAGGAAATTCCACAGGTACATCCCTCATTGATCCGCGAAAACCGCTGGCGTGCCTGCCGCTACGGCATGCATGCTACCATGATTGATCCGTTCACCGAAGAACTGATCACTGTACTGGACTGGCTTGAAAAACGGCTGGATGAACTTGCCGCGCATGGAGCCGACACAGACGAACTGACTATCGTTGCCGCCCGTATTCCCCACTGGCGTCAATACGGCGGTGGTGCGGAAATGCAGCGTAAGCTGTATGATCGTTCAGAAAATTTTGCACAAATGGTAGAAGCCATGCGTGAACAGGATGGGTGGGGATGACTGTAACTGCCGAACAACTAAATGCTGCTGTTGAAGCAGTGATACCGGAAGTGGTGAAGACTCGCCGTCTGCTGCACCGACAGCCGGAGCTTTCCGGACAGGAACAGCAGACTGCAAAACTGGTAGCAGAGCACTGTCGGGAACTGGGGCTGGATGTGCGTCAGGGCATTGGCGGATATGGTGTACTGGCCTGTCTGAATACGAATGACAGAAACCCGTGGCTGGCTTTTCGCGCCGATATGGATGCGCTGCCCATTGC
>CAZWWF010000175.1:0-2818 GCA_964636805.1 uncultured Zetaproteobacteria bacterium | reverse complement strand
AAACGGTTTGCAGATATTGATGTATTCGATATTGAACTGGATGAAAATGATCCGATGAGCATCGTGGAAACTGTAGCCCGCATGGAACCGACCTTTGGCGGCATCAATCTCGAAGACATCAAAGCTCCGGAATGCTTTATCATAGAAGAAGAATTAAAAAAACGCATGAATATTCCGGTATTGCATGATGACCAGCATGGTACTGCCGTGATCATGGCTGCTGCATTTCTGAATGCACTGATCTTGCAGAACAAACAGATTGAAGATGTAAAAATCACCTGTCTGGGTGCCGGTGCAGCAGGTTTCGCCTGCATGAAACTGATCGAACAACTGGGCGCCAGACGTGAAAATATTCTGTTTCTGGATCGTAAAGGCGTCATCAGTACAGATCGTCAGGAAGAGTTGCCGCCACACAAAGCCTATTTCGCTACCGAGCGCCCCGAACGCACCCTGGCTGAAGCCATGAACGGTGCCGATGTGTTTATTGGTCTGTCTCAGGGTAATATCGTGGACCCGGCCATGCTCAAAACCATGGCCGACAGGCCCATCATCTTCGCCATGGCCAATCCCGACCCTGAAATCGCCTATGATCTTGCCATGGAGACCCGCAATGACCTGATTATGGCTACCGGCCGTTCAGACCACCCCAATCAGGTCAATAATGTGCTGGGTTTTCCGTTTCTATTCCGCGGCGCGCTGGATGCACGGGCCACCACCTTCAATGAAGAAATGAAGGTGGCTGCCGTACATGCGCTGGCCAGCCTTGCCCGACAGGATGTTCCAGCCTCGGTGCTAAAGGCATACGGGGTCAATGAACTGCGCTTCGGCCCTAAATACATTCTACCCAAACCATTCGACCCCCGTTTAATCGAAGTGGTTCCGGTCGCAGTAGCTCGGGCGGCGACCGACACAGGCGTAGCTCGTAAACCCCTGGAAGATGCAAATGCCTATGCACACGAGCTAGCCGGTCGCATTGATTCTTCTCGCTTGTTTATGCGTATGATTATGGACAAGGCACAGGTTAATCCGATCCGTCTGGTATTGCCTGAAGGCGAAGATGAAACAGTGCTTCGTGCCGCTATTGAAATGCAGGAAATCGGCATTGCCATACCTGTTCTGATTGGCCGGCAACATATCGTGCAACAGCTATGTGAAAAAGCACAGCTGGACATTAGCAACATCACCCTGATCGACCCGACCACTGAAGATGCCCGTTTCGATAGCCTTGCAGATGCCTATTATACCCTGCGCAAACGCCACGGTGTGTTGGCAGATGATGCGGCCAAAACATTGCGCAATGATATCAATGTACTTGGAGCCATGCTGGTGCGTCAGGGTTTTGCTGATGGCATGCTCTCCGGGCGCACGGCCCATTATCCGAATGTGCTCAGACCAATCCTGAAAGTGCTCGGACATGACAGCAACGGGCAGCAGCACCATGTTTATGGCATGTATCTGATGGTTATGGAAAACAGTGCATATTTTCTCTGTGACTGTACGGTGAATGTGGATATGAATGCCGCACAACTGGCTGAACTGGCTAAACTGGCCGCAGGTACTGCTACCTCACTGGGATGCTGTGCCCGCGTCGCCATGCTCTCTTTCTCCAACTTCGGCAGCGTCGATCATCCGGAAACGCACAAGGTGGCGGAGGCCACCCGACTTTTGCATGAGTCTGTACCGGATCTGGTGGTCGACGGTGAGATGCAGGCGGATACTGCAGTCAATGGAGCCATACTCGGTCAATACCCGTTCAGCAAACTGAAAGAGCCGGCCAATGTACTCATTTTCCCTACCATGCAGGCGGGAAATATTGCTTACAAATTACTGCGTGAATTGGGAGGTGGTACTGCCATCGGGCCGATTCTTCTTGGCCTCCCACAACAAGCCCATGTGCTTCAGACAGGCGCCAGCGTGGATGATATTGTCAATATGGCCGCTATTGCTGCTGCCCGGGCAGCGGACAAACAGCACTGATTTCAGCCAGAGCTGTTCGATATTTCCGCGCGAACACTGGCCGGACTCAAGGGCTTTTTACAGTGACTGCAAACCAGTTTCGGCTCTACAACCTCTCCGCAACCGAGATGTTTCAAATGAAGATGTGGCTCGTTCTTTTCAGCCAGCCACCGGTTACCCCAGCGTATCATGGTCAACAACACGGGGAACAAGTCTCTGCCTTTCTGCGTTAGCCGGTATTCAAAACGTTCCGGTTTTTGCTGATACGGTACTTTTTTGAGTATGCCTTCCTGCAGCAGACGAACCAGCCGACAGGAAAGTACTTTTTTTGAAATCCCGAGATGGTGCTGCAATGCAGCAAAACACCTGACACCGTAAAAGATATCCCGTATAATCAGGAGACTCCAGCGCTCTCCGATCAAATCAAGTGTTCGGGTAATCGGGCAAATATCATGAGGTGGAGCTGTTTCCATATTTCAAATATAGCAGGTCTTCATAGGAAACCAACTATATCTTGTTAGTTTCATTATGATACAAATTAGTCTCTTAAAGAGACCTATTGATATTATCCGCCAGCAGATTGATCATTGCCTGATTATCATGCCTCACCCCATCATCTGACGGAGGGTATATGCGCGGCTATTTACATTTATTAAGCAGACTGCATTTTCTCTCCGCACGGCGGCGCTTTGAACTCTATCCACCCTATTTCCTGATGCGCATCAAGGTAATTGAACTGGCACAGGACTGGAGTATGGCGCGAATTCGGTTGCCATTAAACAGGGTTTCTGCCAATGCTTCCGGCCATATGTTCGGCGGCTATCAGGCCGCCCTTGCCGATCCGGTTCCCGCACTGGCTTGT
>CAZWWF010000174.1:0-2840 GCA_964636805.1 uncultured Zetaproteobacteria bacterium | reverse complement strand
GCGCCAAAATTAGCCTCGAGCCATGCCTGATAACCGTAGTTCCCGGCCCAGATCAGCCCCTCGAAAAAAGGATAGACCAGCGCCACTAATAACACTGTCGCCAACGCATTAGGCCAGAATCGCACCCGTTCGGTAATCCCACCGGAAATAATTGCCGGAATCGCCGCAGCAAAGGTCAGTAAAAAGAAGAAGTGGACCATTTCATAGCCGTTGGACGCGCCGCCGAGCACATTAAGTTCCGATACCGGCGCAAAAAAGTTAATACCATAGGCCACGGAAAAACCGATAAAGAAATACGCCACCGTGGAAAAACCAAAATCGGTAATCACCCGCACAAGTGCATTCACCTGATTTTTCTTGCGGACTGTTCCCACTTCCAGAAAGGCGAAGCCTGCATGCATCGCCAATACCATGGCCGCCCCCATGGTGAGAAAAAAGACATCAAAGCCTGCTGTATTCATGTTAGTTTATCTCCCCAAGATTTATATATTTTAACTCAAAGCATCCTGATTTTCTTCACCAGTACGAATGCGTACCACGCGCTCCAGCGGTGTTACAAAAATCTTGCCATCCCCGATTTTATTCGTACAAGCAGCCGATCGAATCGCCTCAATCACTTCATCCACTCGCTCATCAGATACAGCAACCTTCACTTCGGTCTTGGGTACAAAATCCACATTGTATTCGGCACCGCGATACAGTTCGGTATGGCCTTTCTGGCGACCATGCCCTCTGACCTCGGTAATGGTCATCCCGGAAATATCAATTTCCAACAATGCATCTTTCACATCGTCAACCTTAAACGGCTTAATCACTGCGGCTATCATTTTCATGATTTCTCTCCCTACCTGTGTGTTTATCTGTTTTCAAAACAAGCTGTAACCCTGATGGCCATCAAAAACCTGTCAAGACGGGTAGTTCCGGTATCACGTCAGGATCTCTTTTGTGCATGTTTGGGACGAAATACCTTGCACTGTTCCGGATCAGCTTCCAGATAAGGGCCATCGATCAAATCAATGCAATAGGGTACAGCGGGGAAAACTGCATTCAGGCAATCACCAATCGCTGATGGCTTGCCGGGCAGGTTGATGATCAGGGACTGCTTCCGGATTCCGGCAGTCTGGCGTGAAAGAATGGCAGTGGGTACAAATTTGAGTGACTCCTGCCGCATCAGCTCACCAAATCCGGATAACATCTTTTCACACACGGATTCGGTGGCTTCAGGTGTCACATCGCGCACGGCAGGCCCGGTACCGCCGGTGGTAACAATCAGACAGCAGTGTTCGATATCTGCGAGTTCTTTCAATGTGGCTTCGATGCCATCCTGCTCATCGGGAATGATAAGTGTTACCGCCTGCCATTCGGATGTTAGAACGCGCTCGAACCATGCAACCATGGCAGGCCCGCCCAGATCCTCATATTCACCGCGACTGGCGCGATCCGATACCGTGATAAATCCTATTTTTGTTTTCATTGCAAATCCTTTTTAGCCACAGAGAAAGTCCTTCGTCATTCCCAACGTGATTGGGAATCCATTGCATTTGGATACCCGCCTTCGCGGGCATGACGTTTGATGCAAGCAGAATGAGTGTGAACAGACCCTAAATATTCGCATCCTCTTGAAAATCCACGCCCTGTAACAGTTGGATGAGCACTTCATCGCCGGCATCCATGGCTTCCGTATCGCCCGGCACAACGATAAATCCCTCGGCCATTGCCATGCTCATCAGTACGCCGCTACCCTGCGTACCGGTCGAGCTGGCGATATATCCGTCTGCATCGCGCTGCAATGTGGCACGCACAAAATGCGCCCGTCCGACCCGGTCTTTCAGGTCGTGCGCCAGCCGTGCTGTAATCGTTCGCCGGAACAGATTTTTATACCCGCTCATCGCACGCAGTGCCGGGCCGACAAACTGCTCGAAACAGACCATACTGGAGACCGGATTGCCCGGCAATCCGAACACAGCCGTACCATTTTCCGATGTTCCGCCTTTTGATGTACCAAACGCCAGCGGGTGACCGGGTCGCATGGCCACGCGCCAGAAATGCATGGTGATACCCAGCGCTTCCAGCATCGGGCGCACAAAATCGTGATGGCCAACCGATACCCCGCCACTGGCCAGCAGCACATCGTGCTTCAGGCCCTGCGCCAGCCTGGCTTTCAGTTCAATCGGATTATCGTGGGCGATACCCAGCAGCGTAGGCCTAATGCCGAGCGCCCTGCACTGTGCATACAATGCATGCGAATTGGCATCGGGAATTTTGTTTTCATTAATCGGTTCATCAATGCCTTCCAGCTCATCGCCGGTCGACAGGATCGCCACTGAGGGACGCGCAAATACCGGCACCTGTTTCTGCTTCACCATAGCCAGAATCGCCAGCACACCGGGCGTGATTTCCGTACCCCTGTTTAGAACCACTTCGCCGTTTCGCAAATTCTCGCCCAGCGGCCGGATATTGGCGCCCGACTTCGGCGGCAGCAGAATCGCCACATGATCGCCGTTGCCATCCGTATCCTCGACGCGAATCACCGTGTCGGCCCCTGCCGGCACCGGTGCTCCGGTCATAATACGCGCAGCCTTGCCCGGCATCACCTTCACCTGCGGCATCTGCCCGGCACGGATATCATCAACCACCGTCAGATGAACCGGCGTACCGGATGTTGCTGCTGCAATATCGGCATAACGCACGGCATAGCCGTCCATGGCAGAGACATCATACGGCGGGTGGTTTCGATTTGCATTCACATCGCAGGCCAGCACCCGCCCGAGCGAATCATGCAACGCCACCTCTTCCGGCGGCATTGCCGATACATGCGATAAAATACACTGCTGCGCCTC
>CAZWWF010000173.1:0-2856 GCA_964636805.1 uncultured Zetaproteobacteria bacterium | reverse complement strand
CTAAAATATCCAGCTTCAGGATGATAATCAACTTACACCCCTACAAAAAACTACTATACTCAGTCCTCGCCATTTCATTTTCACTTTTCAATCTCTTTTTTCTCCCGCCGCAACCATTGGACACGCACTCACTCACTTCCTACAGTCTCAAACCATGACAGCCACCAAGCTCTTATATCAAGCCGCGCTTGAAATCACGTCAGAACGAATATTGATTATCAATGCGCATGCTCATTCTCTGTTAACAGCGATGGGGGCAATTGATCTCCAGCAGCATTTCAAACCCGAATATGCTGCCATTAAAAACATAGGCCTGTCTGTATCTCCAACGCTTTCGGACTCTTCCCGACTGTACGACTTGATCCTGCTACTGCCTGCCAAGAACAAACAGCAGACACTTGGCTGGATGGCAGAGGCGATGAACCGGCTATCCACAAACGGGAAACTCATGTTTGCATCTGCCAATGCACATGGTGCCAGAAGCTATGAATCAGCACTGAAAAAACTGGCTGGAAACGTATCGTCACGCTCCAAGTCAAAATGCCGTCTGTGTTCGGTCAGAAAAACCGCCGCCTTCAATGTCCCACTCGCGGCACAGTGGCTGGAGGATGCCAGCCCCCACAGCATCGGATCCCATGGCCTGATTTCCCGTCCCGGCCTGTTCAGCTGGGATCACGCCGATAACGGCTCTTCCCTGCTGATCAAAAAATTACCTGTATTGCGCGGGAACGGCATGGATCTGTGCTGTGGTTATGGCTTGTTGGCTGAGAATATCCTGTGCCGATCCACAGATATCAAACAAATTCATCTGCTTGATGCTGACCGGCTGGCGCTGGACTGCGCCCGTCAGAACACGGCATCCTGGCAAGATATCGTACAATACCATTGGAAAGATGCAGTACATGATTCATTGCCGAAGCAACTGGACTGGGTCATCTGCAACCCACCGTTCCACAGCGGCCAGTCTCGAGATGTGGAATTGGGTAAATCAATTGTACTACATGCCTGTCAAAGTCTGAGAAGAGGTGGGCAGATCTATCTTGTCGCCAATCGGAAACTACCCTATGAACAACTGCTCCGGTCAGAATTACAGCAGTGCCAGATCATGATTGAAACGGATGGTTTCAAACTCATCAAAGGAATCCGATAACATGAAAAAAACCGAACGGCTGGATAAACTGCTCTCAAATCTCGGCTACGGGGCAAGAAAAGGTGTGCGCCACTGGATTAAAGAAGGGTGGGTTTCGGTGGATGGTAAGCCTGCCATATCAGTGGCACAAAAAGTGCTGCCGGATCAGGTGCTGCTGGAAGGCAAACAACTGGATCATGCCGATGGCTTAACCATTATTTACCATAAACCGCTTGGAACAGTATGTTCACGCAAAGAAGATGGCCGGCTGATTTATGCTGATTTTCCCGCACGCTGGATTAACCGGAAACCGCCGTTATCCAGTGTCGGCAGACTAGACAAAGAAACTTCCGGCCTGCTAATCGTCACCGATGACGGTCAGCTCAACCACCAACTGACCAGCCCGAAACAGCATATTTCCAAAACCTATACTGTCACACTGGATCGACCGCTCGACGGAAGCGAGATAGCACGTTTTGCCAGTGGAAAGCTTATGCTGGAAGATGATGACAGGCCCTGCCTGCCTGCAGAATTGTCCATCATGAATACAACAGAGGTTTCACTGGTTCTGTATGAAGGGCGTTATCATCAGGTTAGGCGGATGTTTGCGGCTGTTGGTAACCATGTGAGCGCACTGACACGCACACATATCGGCGCACTGTCACTGCAGGACACCGAGCTGGCTGCAGGCGAATATAAAACAACCACAGCCATTGATCTCATGCAGCGGATACTTCCGGACAGTGTCTCCTGATATAAGGCCGCCTGTATCAGACCGGGCTAATCATCATCGTGATATCTTTTATAATCCTGATTTCCATACCTGTCCTGATCAGACTCACCGTAACGACCAGCACGATGCGGGTGATTTCTGTTTAAACGATCCAGATTGCGCTGTGCCGGGTAATAGCCCGAATCAAGCCTGAGCGCATGTCTGAAATGGGATCTGGCTGAGACATTATCGCCACTTAAAACAAGTGCAACGCCGAGATCATTATGGGCAGCGGGATTATTCGGACAATAACGCAACCCTTTTCGCAGTAAATAAATTTTTTGATCAATATTCCGGGCGCGATTGGCCCGATCAAAATACTCTGCACCTTCGCTGCATGCACGCCGATGATAGCGAGGCCCTGACGTGTAAACTCTATTTTCCAGCCCCCCGGCCAGCACAGCTCCGGCCAGCGCCCCCAATGCACCGCCAATCACGGCACCTTTTGCCACGTTACCGCTCTGAGCACCAATTACCGCACCTGCTGTTGCTCCAATTGCCGCACCCTGCGCTGCCGTACGTTCCTGATAGGCTGTCGCGCACCCGGATAACAGGAAAATGATTATTACAGAAATAGTATATTTCATAAAATTCTCCTTTCCAGGAGCAGGCTATGCTGTTATCCCACGCCAGCAACATGAAAAACTTTCGCTATGTGGCGGGTAAATTACTCGAAACCCGTTGATGGCAATTTCCATGCATAGCTTCGCAAATGTAACCATGACTCATATAGGTGCTTTACAGGTTCGGAGAAAAGTTTAGCGAAACATATTTTTAATGCGTGTTGAAATACTCGACTCCAGCCCCATCTTTTTCGGTGAAACTTCGTAGAGTGTACTTACGCCCACCCCTTTCAGTGACAAATTCCTTGCTGACCCGATCAGAATATCACCCGAATAATCCCGTATTTTTGTATGAATCAGACCAAAAACAATTTCATCAATCAAAATCTGGT
>CAZWWF010000172.1:0-2904 GCA_964636805.1 uncultured Zetaproteobacteria bacterium | reverse complement strand
GTGTGGCCAGCGGGGTGAGCAGACCAGCCATATCCTTGATGGCCAGTGTATCGCAACCCAGATCCTCGATCTCCCTGGCCAGGTCGACGAAATATTCCAGTGTATGTACCGGACTGGTTGTGTAGCAGATCGTACCTTCAGCGATTTTGTCGTTCGCCTTGACCTGGCCGATGGCCGTGCGCAAGTTGCGCACATCATTCATGGCATCAAAGGTGCGGAATACATCCACGCCATTGGCTGCCGCCAGATCGACAAACTTGCGCACCACATCATCGGCATAGTGGCGGTAGCCCAGCAGGTTCTGGCCGCGCAGCAACATCTGGAGCGGCGTATTGGGTAATGCTTTTTTGAGCTCGCGCAGGCGCACCCATGGCCCTTCCTTGAGATAGCGTAAACAGGTATCGAAGGTGGCGCCGCCCCATGCTTCAATCGACCAGTAGCCGATAGCATCGAGTTTGTCACAGATCGGCAGCATATCGTCGAGCCGCATGCGGGTGGCCAGCAACGACTGATGTCCGTCGCGCAGGGCAAGTTCAGTAATGGCCAGTTTCTTTCTCTCGTTCATGGTGTTATCCCTTCTCTATTCGTTACAGGCCGGCATGTGCGGCAATGGCAATGGCTACAGCCGTGGCAATATCTTCGCGGGCATCATAAGGTTTGTATGCAAGCAGTTCCGGATGCTGGTCAAGGAAGCCAGTATCGAACTGACCAGCCATAAACTCCCCGGAGGCGGCAATCTGGCGATAGAGCGGCAATGTGCTCTTGACGCCGCGAATATCGTACTCTTTCAGAGCCCTCTGGCAGCGCAGCACGGTATGTTTCCAGGTATGCCCCCAGATGGTGAGTTTGGCGCACATCGAATCATAATGCGGCGGAATCTCGTAACCAGGATAGACGCAGCCGTCGACGCGTACGCCGGGGCCGCCGGGTGAGTGGTAACGTGTAATGCGACCCGGCGTCGGGAAGAAATCGTTGAGCGGGTCTTCGGCATTGATGCGGAACTCCACCGCATGGCCGCGGATGCTGATATCATCCTGGCTGAATGGCAGTTCGTTGCCGGCCGCCACGGATATCTGTTCAGCCACGATATCGATGCCGGTAATCGCCTCGGTGATGGTGTGCTCAACCTGCAGACGGGTGTTCATCTCCATGAAATAATAGTCGTGATTTTTATCGACCAGAAATTCGACCGTGCCGGCATTGACATAACCGACTGCCTTAGCGGCCTGCACAGCAGTTGCCCCCATGCGCCGTCGCAGATCATCATCAATGAAGTTGGACGGAGCGATTTCAATCAGTTTCTGGTTACGGCGCTGAATTGAGCAGTCGCGCTCGTAGAGATGCACGCAGTTGCCATGGCTGTCGGCGATAATCTGGAACTCAATATGGCGGGGATCAACAATGCATTTCTCCATAAACAGCTCACCGTTACCGAATGCCGCCGTCGCTTCACGCGTGGTCAGTTCATAATTCTCGACAACCTCTGCATCGGAATCACAACGGCGAATGCCGCGACCGCCGCCACCGGCTGCGGCTTTGAGCATGACCGGATAACCCATCCTGCAGGCGGTCTGCACGGCCTCTTCAACACTCTGCAATGATGCTTCGGTGCCGGGAATACATGGAATTCCGGCCGCCAGCATGGCCGTGCGCGCATTGGTTTTACTACCCATATTTTCAATCGCATCGGCAGACGGGCCGATATATGTGATGTCGGCATCGTTGATGGCGCGGGCAAAATCAGCGTTTTCCGACAGAAACCCGTAGCCGGGATGAATTGCATCGCATTTGGTTTTGATAGCGATATCGATAATACGGTGGATATTCAGGTAACTTTTAACCGGGTCAGGGCCAATTAAGATAGCCTGATCGGCTTTTTTAACATGCAGGGCATGGCTGTCCGGTTCTGAATAGATGGCTACCGATTCAATGCCCAGTTCATTACAGGCACGAATAATGCGGATGGCGCACTCACCACGGTTGGCAATCAAAATACGTTTAAACAAAATGCCTCCTTCTCATCGGAACGGCATCTTAGCGACTCCATCCCTGTTCGACCATGATTAAAACATCAAATCATTCGCTGTGTCAGGAATCAAAAACACATTTAGCAATTACAAATCAAATATTTACAACTTGCGGCACGATAAGGTTACACATGGATTACAAACAATACTTAATCAATGCATTTCCGTGGCACAAAAAAAAGCACCCCGCCTGAAAACAGGCGGGGTGCGGGTTAAAGCATGGTTGGTTTACGCTTCTGTAACGTTCCGAGCCTGTGGGCCCTTCTGACCGTCTTCGATTTCAAATTCTACTTTCTGACCTTCAGCCAGAGACTTGAAGCCTTCTGTCTGGATAGCTGAGAAGTGTACGAACACATCGTCACCACCATCGTCCTGAGCAATAAAGCCAAAGCCTTTGGTGTCGTTGAACCATTTTACTGTACCTGTTGCCATTTTTACATTTACCTCGATTTAATCTATATGATATGCATACATGTTTATTAAGATTGTTACTGGGGAAAATCGAGAAGAAACTTCCGAATCGGCCAAAAAACTCTTTCAACAACCATGTCGTGCTCGGCGCAGTTTATGGTAGTGATTCACATAAATCCAGTAAAATAATCAGGTGATCGTGAAATGACGCTCATTTTCATGTCTTATCGGCCATAACTTTTTCAATATGATCAATACGCATCAGTGCCGGCGGATGGGAGTCATGCCAGGCAGAGTAAAGCGCATCCGGGGTGAGCGTGCTGGCATTATCTTCGTACATTTTAACCAGCGCGGAGGCCAGTGCTTCACCATCGCTATGCTGTACAGCATAGGCATCTGCTTCAAACTCATTCTTGCGTGAAAAATAACTCATGACCGGCTCCATCACAAAAGTAAACACCGGCAA
>CAZWWF010000171.1:0-3009 GCA_964636805.1 uncultured Zetaproteobacteria bacterium | reverse complement strand
GCGGCACTCGGCACGGTGCTGGCATTTATGATGAGCGTGATCGCGCTGTCGTTTCCTGAAATGGTGATTCTGCGCAAGGTATTGAAGCTGCGCTTGATTGCCGTGTTTGTCGGCGTGGTGTTCAGCGGGATTCTATTGGTCGGGTTTCTATTTAACGCTGTACTGTAATGGATTAGAGACCAAGGAGTGTGAGATGAAACATATCAAAGTATTGGGAACAGGGTGCGCGGGTTGTAAAACCACGGTAGAGATGATCCGCCGTGTGGCGGACGAGCAGGGGATTGAGATCGAACTGGAGAAGGTCGAAGATATAGCCGCAATTGTAGCCGTCGGTGTGATGTCTACGCCGGGTGTATTGATCGATGGCAAGGTGGTGCATGCCGGCGGTACCCCCACGAAAGATAAAATCCGGTCATGGCTGCTCTGATTTTTGGCGCACCCAAACGATTGCAATATGCAATAGTTGTAATATACATCTAGTATATTATGATACGCTCATAAGGAGTGAGTGATGAGTGAATCTAAACATGATTTTCAATTGGATCAGGCCATAGGCATGCATGTGAATAGAACGGCATTTTTGATGACCGAAGAAATTGCCAGGCGATTTGCGCGTCAGGGGTATCCGTTATCGGCACAGGATTTCGGTATTTTATTCCGACTATCACAGCAGGGTCCGATGACGCAGGTGGAGATCGCAGCCTTGATGATGCGCGATAAAACCACCATCACACGTCGCATTGATGGGTTGGTGAAAAAGCAACTGGTTGAACGCACCCCAGACCCGAATGATCGCCGTTATTTTCGTATCGGGTTGACCGAACAGGGAGCAGAGGCACTGGAGGTGCTGATTCCACTGGTCAGTGATTTTCAGCAGGAACTGTTGCGTGATATCCCGGGCTCCGACAAGCAGACGACGATCAATACCCTGAAACATATTTCCGAACAATTAATTGCATATAAAACAACAGGAGCAAACACATGAAAAACACTACACCACACTGGATGGCCATAGGTTTATTAAGCGCGATATTGGTCGCTATTGGATTCAAATTTGTCGTACTCGGCAGCACAGCCAAAGCCGATGACGGGCGCACCGCCGTTTTGCTGAAACCAGCAGAGAGGCAGGCCGTGCTTGGTGAGATGCGTGTGCTACTGGAAACCACTCAGACAATTGTTGAAGCACTGGCTGCGGGTGACCTGTCCACGGTAGATCAGGCAGCACGTGGTGTAGGCAGTGCAGCCATCAAAACAATGGATTTCAAGCTGCGAGCGAAACTACCGCTGGAGTTCAAAAAATTGGGTTTCGGAACCCATTATGCCTTTGATGAAATTGCTGATATGGCCAAAGCAAGTAAGCCGGTGAAAGCCATTCAGCAAAAATTAGCGGCAACAATGAATAACTGCATTGCCTGCCACGCTAGTTACCAACTGCCTGCTATCGGGTTGCTGGCTGCTGCAAAGTAGGGCGAGAGCATGAACGTGATTTCATTTATCACACTATTGCAGAATCATCCCATGGTGGGTTTTTTACTGGCCCTTGTGTTCTTCGCGTTCATGTTTGGCATCAAGAATGTCATTATTATTCTGTATTCGCGTAATTTTGAGAAAAGGAAACAAGAGGCAGATAGAAAGGGGGCAACATGAAGCTTACGAGGAAAATATATTTTCAGCACTGCTATTTGATCATCGTGGCTGTGATGTGTTCACCGGGAATAATTCTTGCCTCAGGACTTGGCTCATTATTGCATCAGGTCGAGCAGAAAGCGCCGCAATTGCATGCAGCCAGTGCCAGGGCCGATGCTTCCTCTGCCGGTATTCGGATAGCAAAAAGCCAGTATTGGGGGCATGGAGAAGTGTTCGGGCAAACCACGCACTACAATAATGATCGGCTGGTCAATCCGATTGCCTTCCCACCCGTGCTCACCCGCTCTTTATTTGATCAAAACACCTATGGCATAGGAGCAGCTTATACATTGCCTCTGGATGTGGATGGACGCATTGCTGCGAAAGTTCATGCTCAGGAGCACTTGAGTCAGGCCGCTCATCAGTCTGCCGCGCAGACCCGGTTGGCTCTGTTTGCACAAACAGTGAGCTTATATCGAGGCCTGCAGCGTTTGGAAGGGGTGAAGCAGGCTCACCTCGCACATTTGAAGGCGCTGCAAGGTCATCGCAAGGTGACTGAAATATCAGTGAAAGTAGGACGTATCGCGGCTGTGGAGTTATTGCGCATCGAAGCCGAAATTAAATCGGTAGAAGGCTTGCTGGCCGGCTTGAATGGCGATGAAGTGCGTTTACGTGCTACTTTAGGTGCATTGCTGAATCAAGCTGTTTTTACTGAGAAAATAGAGACTCTGAGTGTGGCGCCCGAAGATCAATTATCGTCTGAGAATGGTGATGAATCATTAAAAAATCGACCGGATTTGATGGCAGCAACGAGTATTACCCGTGCTGAAAATGAAAACCTGAAGGGTGCAAAACGCGAGTGGCTGCCAAACTTGTCGCTGCGAGCTGAAACCCTGCGTAATCAGGGCTATACAGCAATCGGAGCCAATACATGGAGCGTCGGTGCTCAGGTTAGCTGGCAATTCTGGGATGGTGGCAGACGATTCGCTAATTCAGACAGAGCTTTAGCCAATAAAGAAGCTGCGCGACAGCAGTATCAGAGCACCCTTAATCAGGCCCGGGCTGAGTTGCAATCGGCCATGGCCAGCTGGCAGGCGGCTTCGTTGCAATATCAGGCGGCGACTTCCGGTCTGAAATCGGCCACTGAAACTGAACGCATTCAGTCTGATCGTTTTAGCAGCGGCCGAATTTCTGCCGTGGATCTGATTGATGCGGAAGCTGCACTGGCCCGCGCCCGTGCCGATCATACCACAGCACTGGCCAACTGGTGGCTGGCAGATGATCAGCTATATCTGGCTCGAGGCCATGCCCCTTCGGCATACGCACAATCAGGAGATCAATAATGCTGAATATAAAAAAGAAATGGTATCTGCTACTTATTCC
>CAZWWF010000170.1:0-3040 GCA_964636805.1 uncultured Zetaproteobacteria bacterium | reverse complement strand
ATCCCCTTGAAAGGGATGAATAAGCCTTGCTACCATTGCAAGTTGACCCTCCGGCAGGCAGCTATAGAGTGCCTGCGCACTCCGGGTTGCAACGGTGCTGTCTGGCCCGACTCTCTGGCTGAGCGCTTGATTTGCCAAGGTCTGAGTTTAATCTCACCACGAAAAACGAACTTGGGTATTCTTCGTATCTTTCGTATCTCTAGTGAACTTCGTGGTGAATAAATGTTTTTATGAAGGAGAGGGCTAATGCCTAAGGTCTGGATTGCGGACAAAATGAGCAGCCGAGCTGTTGAAGTGTTCAAAGCGCGTGGTATTGATGTGGATTACAAACCGGGACTGTCGGATGAAGAAAAACTGGCTATCGCCGGTGATTACGATGCCATTGCCGTGCGTTCATCAACAACCCTGAAGGGTGAGCTGCTGGATGCAGCCAAACGCGTCAAAGTGATCGGTCGAGCCGGAATCGGCGTGGATAATATCGATGTCGAAGGCTGTTCGCGCCGCGGCATTGTGGTCATGAATACACCGTTCGGGAATACAATCACCACGGCAGAATTGGCCGTATCGCATATTGTGGCGGCTGCCCGCATGATTCCGCAGGCATCTGAATCGACCAGGGCGGGGCGCTGGGAAAAGTCCCGTTTTATGGGCATGGAATTGACCGGTAAAAAAGCCGGTGTGATCGGGGCCGGTAATATCGGTGCGATTGTTTGCGATCGTTTGAAAGGGCTGCACATGTCCGTGTTTGTCTATGATCCGTTTATTTCCGATGAGCGTGCCGCAGCCATGGGTGTGACCAAGGTGGAGAGCGTTGCTGAACTGGCTGAAACAGTAGATGTGCTGACCATCCATGTACCATTGCTCGATGCCACCCGTAATCTGATCAATGCCGATATCATCGGCCGCATGAAAAAAGGTTCGATTATCGTTAATTGCGCCCGTGGCGGCATTGTCGATGAGGATGCGTTGTATGATGCCTGCAAATCCGGCCATCTGCGCGCTGCAGCGCTGGATGTATATGCTAACGAACCGGCGCGTGAGAACCGTTTGTTCGAGCTGGATAATATCAGTTTTACGCCACATATCGGCGCATCCACCGACGAAGCGCAGGAAAATGTGGCCGTACAGGTGGCGGAACAGATGTCCGACTATCTGCTTTCCGGCATTGTGAAAAATGCCGTCAATGTGCCGTCGCTGTCCGAAGAGGAACAGCGTTTGCTGGCACCTTATCTGTTACTGGCAGATCGTATGGGCCGCTTTATCGGTCAGACCATGAAACCGGGTTACTCCAGGGTGAAATTCAGCTTTGAAGGCCATGCCTCGCATATCAATCGCAAGCCGTTGATCAATACGATGTTGCATGGCCTGTTGTCGCAGAGCATGGAAGATGTGAATGCGGTCAATGCCGGTATGCTGGCCAAGGATCGTGGCATCGAAATCGCTGAATTTGCCCGTGAAACGCAGGATCGTTTTTCCACTCTGATCCGGCTGGAAGTCGAGGGAGATGAAGGTTATCGCTGCGTGTCAGGCACGTTGTTCGATGAAACCCGTCCGCGTTTTGTCAGCTTTGATACCTGTGATGTGGAAATGGCGCCCGAGGGTAATCTGATTGTCATCCAGAACGAGGACAAACCGGGCATGATTGCGGCGATGGGTGCTATACTGGCTGAAGCCGGCATCAATATCGGCGATTTCAGGCTGGGGCGTCGGGAAGATGCCGATACTGCAGTTGCCATCATTCAGGTGGATACCCCGCCTTCCCCGGAAGTGCTGGATAAACTGGCAGCCTTGCCTGATATGCTGGTCGTACGTTATGCTGAACTGGGAGATATGTGATGCCGACGCATAAACCTGTCATTGGTTTGAATGATGCGTTTGGTGCGCAGGCCAAAGCATTGCGTCGCTTGCAGGGTGATATTCTGAAGCTGTTCGATGCCTCCGGTTATGAGGAAGTGATTCCGCCTATACTGGAGCGTCCGGACTCGATGCAATCAGGAGCCGGGCGTTTTCTGGCTGATCAGACCGTGGTGTTTTCCGATCCGGCAGGGGCAGGAACGCTGGCGATTCGTTCGGATATGACACCGCAAATTGCCCGTATTGCCGCCACGCGTTTACAGCATGAGAATATTCTCAAACTCTGTTATTCCGGCACTGTCATGCTGGCTCGCCCCGATGTGCGGGGTGGTTCCCGACAGCAGTGGCAGACCGGAGTGGAATGTCTCGGTGTAGCGGGCAGGGACGGCGATATCGAAGTGATGCATCTGGCGGCGCGTACCATGCTTGTCGCCGGATTCGATCAGCCGGTATTGCAGGTTGGCCATATTGGTTTGCTCAAGGCACTGGTGGCGGGGAGTGATACTCCGCTGGAAACATGGACGGCGAAAATATCACATCGTTCACCGGATGATTTGTCTGAATTAATAGCCACAGAACAGCTGTCTGATACGGTGAGCGGCGCACTTCTGGAAATGGTGTCGGGTATTGCTGATCAGCAATGGATTCGTTCCAATATCGGGATAATAAATGCTGATTTTGATCATGCCGCAAATGAGTTACTGAGTTTGATTAAAGAACTGGGTGAAGAGCTGGAAGGCCACGTAAGTGTCTATGCTGATGCTGCTGTAATGCCGCGCTTTCTGTATCACAGTGGCATCCTGTTTGCGGGTTTTGCACCCGGTGTGGCTCAGGCATTGCTGCATGGTGGTCGCTATGATGCGATGATGGTGGCACACGGCAGGGATATGCCAGCGACCGGTTTTTCATGTGATTTGTGGACGCTGATTAACGCAGGGTAAGATTTAACCACAAAGACGTAAAGGCACAAAGAAAGTACAGACTCTGTATGGTTTACCTTTGTGCCTTCGTGCCTTCGTGGTTCAGGTTTGTGGGGTTGATATGACGAATACTGTAGCGATTGGAATTCAGTGGGGTGATGAGGGCAAGGGCAAGATCGTTGATCTGCTGACCCCAGATGTGGATGTGGTGGCCCGTTTTCAGGGGGGGCCGAATGCCGGCCATACGCTGGTGATTGGTGATCAGA
>CAZWWF010000169.1:0-3061 GCA_964636805.1 uncultured Zetaproteobacteria bacterium | reverse complement strand
GCCGAGCATGAAGATTATGAACTAACCACGTTCAGCGATTATCTTGACCAGCATGTCGCCACTGAAAAGCTCGACAAGCTGACATCGGGGTCATGGGTCTATGGCAATCTCTCTACCTGGATCGGTGACAGAGCCAAGACACGCGCATGGGAATTGCTGATCGAAGTCAAAAAAGTATTTGATGCCAACATCGACAAACTCAGCCCCGAACAGCGGGAAGATGCTACAGAACAATTGCGAATCTGCGAAGGTTCCGACTGGTGCTGGTGGTTTGGCGACTATAATCCGGGAGCCGCCGTTCGCGATTTCGACCAGTTGTATCGTCGACACCTGAAAAAATTGTATCAACTGCTGGGCTGTACTGTCCCCACTTCACTTGATGAGAATATCTCGCAGGGCGGTGGTGATGCCGAAGGTGGCGGCACCATGCGCCGCGGTGGCGCAGACGCGTAACGTTGCAACCTCTGACAAACATAAAGGCTTTAGAACATGAATAACTGGATTGACAGCCGCAGATCCGCGGTGCTTTTGCACATCACTTCCCTGCCAGGCCCGTTTCATAAAGGTGTATTGGGAAAAGAAGCACGCTCATTCATTGATGGTCTGGTTGCCGGTGGATTTTCAGTCTGGCAGTTCCTGCCACTTGGCCCCACCCACGGCCATGGCTCACCCTATGAATCATTATCCACATTCGCCGGTAACCCTGAACTGATTGACCTGCGTGAATGCATCTCCGGGGGCTGGCTCGATTCAGACATGCTCAAGGGTGATATCTCTTCCGATATGCATGAAGCGTTGCGCGGCAGAGCCAGTGAGGCTTTCTGGAACTCTATAGGCAACAATGCCGAGTTACAGCAAGCCGTAGAAGATTTCCAGCATGCCAATGCTTTCTGGCTGGATGATTACGCCCTTTTTGCCGCACTGAAAACGGTCTTTCATGACGGTGCATGGTGGCAATGGCCTGTTGCACTTCGCGATCGTGATTCTGGAGCAATAAAAAAAATAAAAACGGATTATAAACAACTACTTAGAAAATCCATATTCGAGCAGTTTATTTTTTTTCGCCAGTGGCATACCCTGAAAGCATATGCTGAAGAAAAGGGGGTACAACTGTTCGGTGATTTGCCGATTTATGTTGCTCATGATTCTGCCGATGTCTGGACCAACCGTACATCGTTCACCGTGAATGAAATGGGTTTATGCAATGAAGTGGCCGGAGTACCTCCCGATTATTTCTCCGAAACCGGCCAGCGCTGGGGTAACCCGTTATACCATTGGGAAACCATGCAGGCGGATAACTTTGCATGGTGGGTGCGCCGTGTCCGCCATCAGCTGGAACTGATGCACATGCTACGCATTGATCATTTCCGTGCACTGGAGTCATTCTGGGTTATTCCCGGTGAAAGCGAAGACGGCATTATCGGTGAATGGCGCAAGGCACCCGGTCAGGCACTGCTTTCGACTCTGCAACAGGAACTGGGGCATCTGCCACTGATTGCTGAAGATCTCGGCATTATCACCGAAGAAGTCACGACCCTCAGAAAAGAATTCGGCCTGCCCGGCATGAAAATTCTTCAATTTGCCTTTGGTGGAGATGATAATAACCCTTATTTACCCGGTAATTTTTCAGAAGATGCTGTCGTGTATACCGGCACCCATGACAACGACACAACGATGGGCTGGTTTAATTCAACCGATGAGACTGTTCGTCAACATGCATTGCATGTACTGGATGCAACAGCAGATGATATGCCCTGGGCGTTAATCGAGTGCGCTCTGGCATCACCAGCTATACTGGCCGTAATTCCAATGCAGGATTTGCTTGAGCTGGGCACAGAGGCCAAATTTAACACCCCCGGCACGCTGGATCATAACTGGTCATGGCGTATGTCATCCTTACCGGAACATGATGCCGAATGCTGGCAGAAAGCCGCCCGGCTCAATCACAAACACAGGCGTGTCATGGCCTGATCCGGTCCGGATAAGTACTGACAGGATGTGATTCCCGTCATATATCTCCACATGATTAACCTCAGTGTTGCCAGTATGATGATTCGATATTTATACATAACGACCACACTGGCTGTTTTACTTCTGGCATCCTGCGCTCCGCTCAAAGATACAGACAACCCCCAGGTCGAAAATATCCCGGCACAGAAAACCAGCCCCTTCCTGACCGGATTAACTGAACAGGAACTCGAATCGGTCAGGGCCGAGGCCATGCGTGTCTATGTTCCGAACTGGAAACGTATCGCTGAGCGTTCCCGCTATGTGCGTCAGCCACTTGTCCAGACTCTGAAACAGAATCATGCCCCGATAGAATTACAGATGATTCCCGTTGTCGAATCCAGTTATAACCCTTATGCCCAATCAGAGGTTGGTGCAACCGGTCTGTGGCAGCTGATGCCGGATACCGCAGCTGATCTGCACATCAAAAGCGATAACCAGCTCGACGGCAGGCGTGACATTGCAACCAGCACACTCGGTGCAGCACGTTTTCTGTTGAAACAGCATGCCCGTTTCGGCAGTTGGCCACTGGCATTTGCCGCCTACCATCTCGGTCCGAGTGGCGTCCAGCGCCGTATCGACCGCCATCCATGGCATAATGGTGATGGCCTGAATAAACTGCCATTACCACCAATCACCAAGACCTATATACGCCACATCCTCGGCCTGATTGCCCTGCAACATGATGGGCTTGTCAGCTTTCCCGAACCCTACCCGACCAGCACGGTTACCATTCATTCGCCGGTTGACCTGGAGCGTTTGCATGCTGCTGCCGGGTTGCCAAAGAATCAGCTATTCCGTTTCAACCCCCAGCTTGTCCACATGCAGTATTTCAAGGACAGGCCTAAGAACCTGAGATTACGGATCTCACAAACCCGGCTGGATAGCGTAAATAACATCATTTCCAGAAAACCTTCAGACAAATTGAACATCCGTGTATTGCGCGGTGAACTGGTCAAAGATATCAGCAAACACTATCATCTATCTGTATATGCCCTGAAAAAAGCAAACCCGAAGCTGTCCAAAGGCATCAGACACGGTATGCGCCTGCGTA
>CAZWWF010000168.1:0-3074 GCA_964636805.1 uncultured Zetaproteobacteria bacterium | reverse complement strand
GGGCTGACAGTCGATAATATGCTCGATTCATTGCGTGATGCAGTGATTATGACGCTGATTGTGATTCTGCTGTTTCTTGGCAATTCACGTGCCGCGCTGGTGGTGGCAATATCACTGCCGCTATCCTATCTGCTCACCTTTGCCATTTTGTGGTGGATCGGCTTTGAGTTCGATATGGTGACGTTGTCCGCCATTATTATCGCGGTCGGCCTGCTGGCTGATGATGTGGTTGTCGTCATGGAGAATATCGAGCGGCGTATGCGCGAAATGGGCGAGAAGGGCAAGGTGGCCGCCGTGCGCGGTCTGGATGAAATCCTGATGGCGGATACTTCCGGTACGGTCAGTACGATTCTGGTGCTGTTGCCAATTATGTTTATCGGTGGGTATGTGCAGACGGTACTGCGTCCACTGACAGTGACACTCTCCGTGGCACTGTTTGCCTCACTGGTGGTTTCAGTCACCATGATTCCGATGTTTGCGCCGAAAATCATCAAACCGGGCGCGCGCGATCCGCTGGCATGGTTACTTAACCCATTCACCAACTATGTGATGGAGCCGGTAAAACGGGGCTATGTGCGTCTGGTTGACTGGGGCATGGATCACCGCTTGTTTATCCTGATTCTGTTTCTTGCACTGTTTGTGGCTTCGGCTTCCCAGTTGCGTTTTCAGGGGCGTGAACTGATGCCGCTAATGGATACAGGGATTTCGCAGATTCGCTTTGAAGCGGCACCGGACACCGATGATCAACGCATGGCGCAGTTACTCTCGCAGGTGGAAAGCGCTATCAAAGACGAACTGTCTCCCGGCTGGCTGATCTCCATGTCCAGCGTGGTAGGGGCTGAGCCGGGTGTAAAATCATTCGGTGCAGCCCGGTTACTGCAACAGGGTGAGATTACGCTGAATATTGTCGATCGCTTTCATCGGGATCGTACGCTCGATGATATCAACCACGCCATTGAGCAGCGCCTGCACCGTATTCCGGGACTGATTTCAGCCAATGTATCCGCATTTGGAGCAACACCGTTGTCATCCATCCGCGCGAGTATCGATATCATGATCAAAGGCCCGGACCCCGCTGTACTCAGTCGGCTGGCAGATGAAGTGATGCAACGACTCCACCCGGTGCACGGATTAACCGGCATTGAGCGGACATGGCAGGAGCGTTCAGAGCGTATCGCCCTGAATGTTGATCCTGCCAAAGCCCGTTTATACGGACTGACAGCAGCCGATGTGGCAGCACAGGTGGCTATTGCTGTCGGTGGTGCTCCGGCAGGCTCGATGCGGGTGCCGGGCGAAAATGCGATTCCTGTCTGGGTGCGTCTCAAAAAAGCTCAAAGAGCTGATCTGGAAAGTGTTAGGGCAATCAATATCCGGGCAAAAAACGGGCACTTCATGCCGCTGACATCGTTGGCTGAACCGGGCGTGATTACAGCACCAACGGCACAGACCCATCAATATCTGGAGCCGACTATAGATGTGCTGGGTTGGCGGCAGAATGTTGCCATTACAGCCTTACACGATGAGGTGATGGAGGCTATCGCCGATGTCGAGTTGCCGCATGGATACAGCATGCATGATGAAGGTGAGTACAAACAGCTGAATGAATCAGCACAACGATTGTTTAAAGCTATCGGTTTGAGTATGATCTTACTCTATTTAATGCTGGTGGTGACCTTTCGCTCCTTCCTCGACCCGGTCGCTATCATGGTTTGTTTGCCGCTGGCTGTGATCGGTGCGGCTTTCGGAATTATTCTGGGTGGAAAATTTCTCTCTATGCCGGGTCAGATGGGATTGATTCTGCTCATCGGAATCGTAGTCAATAACGGCATCCTGTTGGTGGATTTTGCCAGACAGGCGATGCGGGAAGGTACGCCCTTGCGCCAGGCTGTGCTGGATTCCGTAGCCAAGCGTACACGCCCGATTTTGATGACTGCGATAGCTTCGGCTGTGGGTATGATTCCATTGGCCATGGAATGGGCTGTCGGCATCGAACGCCTGTCGCCGCTGGCTTTTGTAGCGATTGGTGGTTTGATTGCTGGTACCTTTCTGACCTTGCTGGCTGTGCCGGTACTGTTTTTCACGATTGAGAATATGCGCAAAGGTGACCCGTTCACAAGGAGGAAGGCATGAGTTAAAAACACGTTGTTGGTACGTTAGTTTTTAACATAAAAATACTTTAATTTCACTTTCACTTATGAGTCACTGCGCAGTCCCAGACTGCATCCAGTCTGGTGTTTCCCCTCCCCTCCATGCATCAGACCACGCTAAAGGCTCTGTATTTACAGAGCCTTTTCTGTGGTTAACGTATATCTTTAATGGTGAGGAAATAGCTGTGCTATACAGCAGTTAAGGGGATAACCAACATGGCTACGAGCCACTACTTATTCAACTGGAGAAAAAAGAATATGCGTAAATATCTACATATTACAATGGCTGCACTATGTTTGACCGCTCTGCCATTTGTAAGCGCACAGGCGCAGGACTTTGATGGCGATAATGACATCAGAATTGATTCGGATAACGATTTTGATATTCGCCCTTATGCCGGTTTAGCGATCGGCGCATTTGGGCTGGAACTCAAGGATAGTACCGGATTTAGTCAAAAGAAGACTGTCTTTGGCGGTTTCGCCAAAGTCGGCGCCGATATCGGTGATTATCTGGGTGCGGAACTGCGTTTCGGGACATCAGGCTCGGGAACCACGGGCAATGTGAAATTGTCCGATAGCTATTTCATTTCCTATTTGGCCAAGTTCCAGTTTCCTGTCACGGTCGACTTCAAACCCTATGCCCTGATCGGCGGCACCACTGCCAAGTTCAAAAAAACAGTTGCAGGCGTAGAAAACTCCAAATCCAAAACCGGCTTCAGCTACGGCTTTGGCGCTGAATATTATCTGCAGGATAACCTTTCTCTCGGCGGCGAATGGGTTCAGTACTGGACCAATGTCAATCTCGGTTCGGCCATGGGGCCAAATAGTAAAGCCAAGCTATGGAGTGCAACAACAAGCGTGGCCTATCATTTCTAAAAAGAACTATGTGCACGGCTTTTTTCAGTCTGTGATTCATTTATATTTCAG
>CAZWWF010000167.1:0-3080 GCA_964636805.1 uncultured Zetaproteobacteria bacterium | reverse complement strand
ACAGATTCATGAAACACGCCTGCCATTATGCCAGCCGTCTGGCATCCGATAGTCTTGATCGCCCACTGACCCTTTGGGAACGTATAAGACTCAAACTACACTTATCAATATGCAATAACTGTAAAAATTGCGACAATAATCTGAAATTAATGCGGCAAATCAATGAGTTGATGCGAATGAATGACTACAGCCATCTTCGCCTGTCCGAGCAACAACAAAAGCATTTGCATCAGGCGCTGGATAATAACAAAGAAAGATAGTGATTAGCTTTGATTATCTACAGGGGAACATGGATACAATGGATGGGAGCTGATCAACTCACGCTTGCAGGTAACTCTACGCTCCAGATGTGAAACCCGCTCGTCTTGCCCTTGATTTGATGCTTTTTACTGGTTTCCTTGTTCACTTTACGGTCCGAATGAAAATAAACCTTGCCGTTAACTGAAATACTGGGGGCTCCATCTTTCGCTGGGCTCTGTGTCAAACGGGACAAACCACGTCCATCATGACTGATAAGCCAGATATCCCAGTTTGTCTTGCCTGATATATGTGTATTCAGTCCCGAACGTTCTTCATCAGAATCACTGCCACGGTTTGACGTAAAAGCAACCCACTTGCCATCCGGACTCCAGGTCGGCTGAACATCTACGTTGCGTCCTTCAGTCAGTTGTATCAAATCCGAGCCATCCACATTCATCATAAATAAATGCCAGTATCGCCCTGCCTGCATGGAAAAAACCAGCCTCGAACCATCCGGAGACAAAGCCGGATTCACACCTGCTGTGAGTTCACGCTCAGACCCGTTGCTGTTGATATAAACCATATAGGGCTGTTTACCCCGCATTTCCCAGTTATCGAAGCGAGGGCTGTATGTTTTATGTCTTGTTGGCGCGGTTCGCTTCGATGTCACACGCAAACGGACAGCAATAACAATGCCATTATCCAGCACGATGGGGTTTATCAATTCACCATCCAGACGTTGGTAGCGGCGAATAATTCCGCCAGACACAGGCTTTTCCCAAACACCCAGGCTATCAGCCCGATAAGACAAAAACGTTACCATATCATTACCATGCCAGTTGATAGAGCACAATACATAAGGATCGTATTCACTGACAATATTGACCGGATCACCATTTTCAATCAGTCGGCGCGTAATCACTGGCTTTCGGCTTTTGCCTGAGATCACCAGCAGATATTTACCGTCCGGAGAAACACGTGGATACATTTCGTTTTCGCCGGGTTCAAGGGTAAGCAGTTCCGCCATATCTGTTTCGCCATCAGAATGCGAGGCTATGCGGGATGATAATGCTGTATCATGCAACCAGTCCATTAAGTCCTGAGCCTGTGACAATGGGGCAAATGCCAGCATTGCAGCTGTCAGCCATAAAACCCTGTACATTATAACAGCCTGCTCATTCTTTTATGATGAATCAATTTAGTTTGAGTTGCCAGATATTCCAGCCGGAAATTGTACCTGTTTGCGGCTTGGCAGGATTACGATCAGAATGGAACACAACGGTATTGTGATCCAACCATGCAGGACCACCATCCACTGCGCTGCGGGCATTGGTCAACCGTGTAATCGTAAAACTCTTCATATCCATCATATAAATAGATGTTCGCGTTACTGTTCCATCGTAATCGCGATTGGAAACAAACAGAAGTTTACTTCCGTCAGGACTAAACTGAGGTTCAAAATCGCCAAAGCTTGAGTCTGTTAACTGAACCAGTTCACTACCATCGATGGTTTGCATCCACAAGTCGTAATTACCGTTGGTTTCCCGCACAAAAACTATCCTGCGGCCGTCCGGCGAAAGGGTTCCGTCAAACGCATTTGGAATCATGTTCAATTGTACAGTCTGACGGTTATATACGTACAATACCGGCGAATTGAATTTATTTTTATTGCCGGTTTTTGTCGCAACATACCCCTGTCGGCGCATAAAATTATTTGAGTCATAAGTACGCCATAACTGACCAATCATCTCAATGTACGGGTGTTTATCGAATTCATTCAGCAGTTCATTCTGACGCAATTTCTGCAAAGTGGTATCATAACACCAGACATTACCATCCGGTGAAGCATTCAAATGATAAGGTGGCACATTGCCACGAAACCCACCCATCTGGCCAATGGCAGCATAGCTTTCACCATAGCCGAACCACATCCAGGCACTGAGCGGCCCTGTCCTGTTACTGACAAATCCGACCGAGCCATCTTTTACAGCCACACCAAAGCGAATGGCTTCACGAACCACCATGGTTTTAACCGCCCGGGATGATGTATCAGGGGAATTTTTTGGTACCCGTTCCACACGAAAAACCCCATCATGATAGGTTTCAATAACCATAAAGTCTCCGGCCACTGACGGATACGTAGTGTCCACCCCTTTCTTTACAATCAGCGGTGAAACCGGATAGAGCGGTTCCTCTGAAGAATGACTTTTACCTACTGCCGCCCATGACGGCGACACCATGAGTAACAGGGCTGACATACCTATCCATAACAGCTTTGTTTTCATCAATTTCTCCCTTTATTCCGGAATATGGGCGATATTTTATCTTGTGTATGTGATGTAAAAAGCGCGGCAAGTATGCATATAGCAACGCTGGAATCTTTGTGATTTATATCACAAGTGAACCACTTTTAATTGTACCTTCACGAACACAATATCTGGCGGCAAGCCTTGATGGTCAGGAGAAAAACCGATATTGCACACCTATTCCTTCCTGTGTTCCTTATAATAATTGATCAGACCATTGGTCGATGAGTCATGCCCTTTCACATCCACATAATCATCCAGTTCCGGTAAAATCTTTCTGGCCAGTTGCTTGCCAAGTTCCACTCCCCATTGATCAAAAGCATTCACATCCCAGATAATGCTCTGCACAAACGTTTTATGCTCATACATGGCAATCAGGCTGCCCAATGCATGGGGCGTCAACTTCTGGAACAGAATTGAATTGGTCGGTTTATTTCCGGGAAATACTTTATGCGGCACCAACGATTCGAGTTCTTCACTGCTCAACCCGTCTGCTTCAAGTTCAGCACGCACCTGATCTTCGGTTTTCCCCAG
>CAZWWF010000166.1:0-3091 GCA_964636805.1 uncultured Zetaproteobacteria bacterium | reverse complement strand
GCTTGAACCATGGGCAAGGATCAGATGCCCCCACCAAGAAACCGTTCCAGTTTTTCCTGTTCACTCAGGAGGTCTTTTTCCAGTTGTTTGGATGTTTCGGTGCGATCACCTGCACTGTCAGGGTGAAATGCATCTACGCGCGCATTGACATCATCAATCATTTTTAGCACGTGACCAAGCGCTTCTGCCACCGGATTGGCCAGAAGATGATGATCAAGATTGATTTTCCCATTCTCGATTAATGATTGAGTTGTTGCTACCACCGTACCGGGGATACCGACCACAGTGGAATGAGCTGGCACGTCTTTGAATACGACCGAATTGGCACCGATGCGCGATTGCTCGCCAATAGTAATGGCTCCCAGCACTTTGGCACCGGCACCGACAATAACACCATCCTGCAAGGTCGGGTGGCGTTTAATCTTTTCCCATGTCGTACCACCCAGTGTAACGCCATGGTAAAGTGTCACATCATCGCCGATTTCAGTGGTTTCACCGATAACGATCCCCATACCATGATCAATAAAGAAGCGTTTGCCGATGGTGGCACCGGGATGGATTTCAATGCCGGTCAGCCAGCGGGAAATGTGAGAAATAAAGCGGCCAAGCCAGAGCAGGCCGCTGTTCCAGCAGAGATGTGCCAGACGATGCATCCAGATGGCATGCAGCCCCGGATAGCAGGTCAATACCTCCCAGGTGGTACGCGTGGCCGGGTCGCGATCAAAGGCGGTGCGAATATCTTCTCGAATCGTTGCTAACATGGTGAGTGCCCGATCCTATCACGAATCCTGTCGCAAGCCGCATCCAGTTCACATGCCGGTGCAGCAATACTCCACAGTCCTGTCTGTGACAATCGTGCCTTACACCAGTCTCTCAGCATATGCACGTCCACTGCTTCAATGCGTTGCAGCCAGTCCAGTGGCGATAACAGTATTTGCTCATCCTGCCTACCACCGAGATAGAGCATTTGTCCCTCCACCGAATCCAGTCCCATACGGAATTGTACCTCCAGTTGTCGTTTGGCACGTTCAATTTCTTCTGCATGGATACTGGATGCAAAATTTTCCAGCACGTCACTTATCACTGTTACACAATCGGTAACCCGTGCCGGCTCCATGCCGCAGCTTATGCTCCATGTGCCTGTATCACTCAACATGCTTAGATGCGACCCCACGCTATAAGCCAGTCCGCGTTTCTCGCGCACTTCCCTGAATAACCGGGAACTCATACCGCCACCCAATAGCTGATTAGCCAGCCAGGCCTGTGGTCTTGTCTCCGATGTAACGGTAATGCCGTCAAAGGAAATGACCATTTGAGCCTGTTCACCGTCGCGTTGCAGCGACTGAATACCGTTGCTCAAAGCGGATGGCGGTTGTCTGTGTATGATCTCCGGGTTATCAGGTTGCCATGTCAGCGCGGCTGTTGCGTCGACAAGCTGGGCATGATCAATATGTCCGGCCGCAGCTATCAACAATCGACCGGCACTGTAATGCGTGCCCAGATATGTTTTCAGATCATCCGCGGACAGGCCGTTTAAGGATTCATGCTTACCCAGTACAGGGCGACCGAGTTCATGATGCGGAAACAATGCAGCTATATGCTGATCCATGATCCACTCTTCCGGCGTGTCTTCAATCATGGCCATTTCGGCATAAATGACTTCGCGTTCACGCCGCCATTCATCGTCCGGCAGGGTGGGTTCACGAACCATGGATGTAAGCACATCCAGTGCTTCCTGCCAGTGCTCGTGTAATACGTGCAGATGGAAACAGGTGCGCTCGCGTGATGTGAATGCATTGGCATTGCCACCTAACTCATCCAGTTTTTCAGCCAGTCGATGGACATCCATTCGGGTGGTTCCCTTGAACAGCATATGCTCCAGGGCATGTGTAATTCCGGATTGTGCTTCGGGCTCATCGCGACTTCCGAGATCAACAAAAACACCCAGCGCCACGCTTTGGGACGATGGCATGGCATGACTAACCACCAGTGGACCATCGGGTATCTGGGTTTCGTTATAAAATGTATGTGTCATAAATAATCCGGATCACCTGTCAGCTGGAATAATGAAACAGCGTAACAATTACGTATCAGGCAGACAAAGTCATCCATCGCGGTTATAGAATATAGTGCTGGAAGAAACCAGTGCTGTTTGATAGGGAGAGAGTAGTCTCGGGCAAATGTGTGACAAGATGAAGAAAATATTAATTCTCGGTTGTGGTTATGTCGGCGGAAAGCTGGCTTTAGCCTGCCTGGCTAAAGGCATGCACGTGACTGGAACGACACGTTCTTTCCGGCGTGCAGTGGAACTGGAACAGCAGGGAATTGAGGCCAAGGTTATTGTATCTCCTTCCGACCTTTCAGATACATTGCTGGCGAGTTTGGATATTGTACTTGATTCGATTCCGTTGCATCGTGATGAATCAGGGATGCACGCTTCGCAGCTCCAGTGGTTGCCGATCATTGCTCCAAAATTATCCATGGTTCGTTGGGCCGGTTATCTTTCCACAACTGGTGTCTATGGTGATGCGGAAGGGGCATGGGTGGACGAATCGTATCCGTGCCGGCCTTCGAGTGCACGCGGGTCGGAGAGGTTAAAGGCGGAACAGAGCTGGTTACAATCGGGGTTGCCGGCGGAAGTATTTCGTCTGGGGGGCATCTACGGGCCGGAACGCAATATACTCGGCCGGCTCAGAGCCGGCCGTTATCAAACCGTGCAGTGGCAGCCGCCGCATTATTCCAGCCGCATTCATGTTGATGATATTGTGGCCGCACTGATGGCTGCGATACAAAAGCCACGAGCCGGGCGCATTGTGAATCTGGCGGATGATTTGCCCTTACCGCATGCTGAATATGTGACGGAATTAACGCAGATGATCGGTGCGCCGGCTCCGGACATATTATCTGTAACAGAAGGGAAGGAACTTTTGCCTGCGACGGCACTGGATTTCTTCCGGGATAACAAACGGGTATCCAACCGGTTATTGCATCAGGAATTATTGCCGGAGTTAAAATTTCCTGATTTCAGGGCAGGTCTGAAAAGTCTGATTGAATGAAGTGAAATGTTGCAGTATTTCTTTTATGCTGTTTC